>DATCJM010000406.1:0-2246 GCA_036562805.1 Sphingomicrobium sp. | reverse complement strand
TTCAGAGTCTTCAGCCGCTCCTGATACTGGGCGTAGAGCTCGGCGCCGCGGCCCGCCGCGAACGCTTCGGACTCGCCGGCATCGACCTGGGCCGGCGTCCAGCCGCGATTCTTCCACCGGTCGATGAGGCCCGCGAGCTGGCGGGCCGGCCAGCGCTTCTCATCGAGGTTCGACGCCTGGATCAGCTGCTTGAGGACGCGAAGCTGGTCGTCGGTATCGAGGATCGTGAAGTTCGACTGCAGCCCGACGAGCTCGGCATGGCTGCGCAGCATGCGCGCGGCAACCGAGTGGAAGGTGCCGAGCCAAGGCATGCCTTCGAGCGCTCCGCCGGACAGTGCGCCGACCCGCTCGCGCATCTCGCGCGCCGCCTTGTTGGTGAAGGTGACGCTGAGGATCTGGCTCGGCCAGGCGCGACGCGACGCGATCAGGTGCGCGAGGCGCGCCGTTAAAGCAGCGGTCTTGCCGGTGCCCGCGCCCGCAAGGACCAGCACCGGCCCCTCGGTGGTGAGAACCGCGTCGCGCTGCGGCGGATTGAGGCCGCGCAGATAAGGCGGTTCGTTGGTCGCGGCGGGAGATTCGGGCACTGTCCCGAGGTAAGCAGGGGAGAACGGAACGGCAACCGACGGCGGCCGGATTGGCCGGATCCCGTAAGGTTCCGGATGTTGTGCCCGATATCCACGTTATCCACAGGTTCGACCCCTCATTTTTCGCTTTCGCGACTCGGGCGAGGGGTGCATGTTGCCTGGGTGATCGGGACGGCGGTCCCGGCCTCTCCAGGAGCCGGAAACGGCAAGCGGAAGCGGCAGGTGACCAAAGGTCCGATCTCCGCCGGCAGGCAATGGAAAGGGCTTCGGTTCTTTTCGGGGCCAGCCGGGAAGAGGCGCCGGAAGAGTCGTCTTCCTCAAGCGCGACGCGGTTCCCGATGGTCTTCGGACCAGAGGTGAGCGAAGCGGGACGCGAGAGGGTCGACCCAAGAAGGGCCGCGGAACACTGGACGGTTTTGGCTTCGAGGGACTTCGGTCCCAGACGCCGGGCCGGACCGGACGAAAGACCAGCGAACCTTCGGGCCGCGCAGTCGAGTAGGACGATCGGCTCCTCGCGAGAGGGAGCGGTTCGGTGGGATGCGACGCCTGAGCTGGTGAGCCAGGATCGAGAAGCGGGGTCACAAACCGGTTTTCCGGAGCGGGATCCAAGGTAGATCGAACACCGGCATATCCTTCGCTCGGCGCAGTGGGGGCTGGCAGCAATGCCGGCCCCCATTTCTGTTGGGGGAAGGCGGGGCCGACAATCGGCTCTTCCTGCCGCACCGCAGCGGCAGCCCGGCGCGGTAGCGCGCGTGCCTGAAATCCTTCGACCAACCGACGGAAACCAAATCCGCGCCGCGCGTTCAGCGGGGCAGGTGGCGGCGGCAATCTGGTCGCCGGAGCGGCGGGCGCGAAGGAGTTTGGACGTGCGCAAGATCGCCGCTCTGATTCTCGCTTCGGCGGCCGGCGCACTCGGCGTCGCCGCATCGGCGAGCACACCCTCGACACTGGTTTCCAACGCTCCCTGGTGGGAGAAGATCACGGTCACCCTCGGCGGTGACGGGAACGCGGAAGCCTGCCGCTACGAAACCAGCCTCAAGCAGGCGCCCGAGGCTTGCGACGTCGCCTCGAACGCCGCCGCGGTCGCCAGCAAGGCGTCGGATTCGAAGGGCGAGGTCACGCGGATCACGTTCGAGCGCCGGTTCACCCCCGGCGCCGCGCCCGCCAAGCCCCAGCTGGCTCCGGGCGACACGTTGCTCGGCGGCGAGATGATGGCGCTGGCGATCGACGGCCGCGGATCGGTCAAGGATTGCCGCGTGGTCTCGGCAGCGGGCGCGATGAAGCCCGAATATAGCTGCGACGACGCCCAGGCCGAGCGCTTCCAGGCGAGCTACGGCGCCGCCCGCAAGGACGCTCCCGACCGCGAAGGCTATATGACCATCCTGGTCTACGGCCATTCCGAGCATATGGTCTGAGCCGCTGACACGCTTTCCGCCGGGCCGATGAGTCCGGCGGAAGGGTGCGGAACGAAAACGCCGAGCCCGTCGGAGCGAAAGAGCGTTGCTCGGGTGCGAGGCTTTATCGCACCATCACCCATTGCGGCTGAAGCTGCGGGTAGGCGATCAGGCCGATGATTGCGGCAATGGCGATCAGCACCGGATTGCTGACCTTGAACCGGAAGAGGGCTGCAAGCGCGCCGAGCGCGATGACCGCGGTCACGAC
>DATCJM010000410.1:0-11042 GCA_036562805.1 Sphingomicrobium sp. | reverse complement strand
GCCGGCCGAAGCCCTTCACCTCGGTGACCGTGATTCCGGAGACTCCGACGTCGTGGAGCGCGTCCTTCACGTCGTCGAGCTTGAACGGCTTGATGATCGCCTCGATCTTCTTCACGCCGAAGCCCCTGTTGTTCTGGCGATAACGCTAATGCCCAATCGACGCCGCATTTGCTAGGCACGGCGAGAGGCGAAATGAAGGCCATCATCCTTTCCGCCGGCCAGGGTTCGCGGCTCGGCCATTTGGTCGACGACCGGCCCAAGTGCCTGATCGAGTTCAACGGGCGCAACCTGCTCGACCGCCAGCTCGATACGCTCGAGGCCTCCGGGGTCCACGAGGCGGTGGTCGTCACCGGATTTCACGACGAGTTGGTCGATGAGGCGCTCGGACGGCGGAGCGGCGGGCCGGCGGTGCGGACCATCTTCAATCCATTCTACAAGGTGGCCGACAATACGGGGTCGCTGTTCATGGCGCGCGACGAACTGGCCGGTGATTGCCTCGTGTGGAACGGCGATACGCTCGTGTCGCGCGCGCTGATGGCGCGGGTGGTGGACAATAAGCGCGCGGGCATTTGCGTGACCATCGACCGCAAGCAATCCTACGACGAAGACGACATGAAGGTGATCGCCGCCGACGACGGCCGGCTGCGCGCGATCGGCAAGCGGATCGCCGAGGGCGTGAACGCCGAATCGATCGGCCTTCTCGCCGTTCGCTCAGGCGGCGCCGAGGGCTTCCGCGACGCGATCGAGCGCGCCATGCGCACGCCGGAGGGCACGACCATCTGGTACCTCCGGGTCATCCACCACCTCGCGCAGAACGGCGAGGTGTGGACGCTCGACATCGAAGGTGAGGAATGGGGCGAGGTCGACTTTCCAGAGGACGTCGATGCGGCGATGGCGCTTACCGCGCGCTGGGATGCGACGGAGAAGAGCGCGGCGGCTTAGGCGTACGACGGTCGGTCCAGCCCGCCGGGGCTCTTCGTGAACACTTCGCAGCCGGTTTCGGTGATTCCGATCGAATGCTCGAACTGCGCCGACAGGGAGCGGTCGCGCGTGACGGCGGTCCAGCCGTCGTCGAGCAGCTTCACGTCGGGGCGGCCGATGTTGATCATCGGCTCGACGGTGAAGATCATGCCGGGGCGCAGTTCGGGGCCGGTGCCGGGGCGGCCAGCGTGGACCACCTCAGGGCTGTCATGGAACAGCCGGCCGACGCCATGGCCGCAGAAGTCCCGAACGACGCTGTAGCGATGGGACTCTGCGTGGCGCTGGATCGCGTGGGCGATGTCGCCGAGATGATTGCCCGGCTTTGCCTGGGCAATCCCGAGCATCAGGCATTCGTAAGTGATGTCGACGAGCTTGCGGGCCTTCAACGCGACGTCGCCGACCAGATACATGCGGCTCGTGTCGCCGTGCCAGCCGTCCACGATCGGAGTCACGTCGATGTTGACGATGTCTCCGTCCTTGAGCGTCTTTTCGCCGGGGATGCCATGGCAGACCACATGGTTGATCGAGATGCAGCTGCTCTTCGTGTAACCGCGATAGCCAAGCGTCGCGGGTACGCCGCCGCCTTCGACCGTCATTCGATAGACGATCTCGTCCAGCTCCTGCGTCGTCACGCCCGGGACCACGTGCGGCGCGAGCGCGTCGAGAATCTCGGCGGCAAGACGGCCGGCGCGATGCATGCCCTCGAACGCTTCAGGGCCATGAAGCTTGATCACGCCGTTGCGCGATTCGACGAGGTCTTCGTCGGTGACGGTCACATATTGAGTCATGGCGCCTAAATAGGCATTGGCGCGCTTCATGGCCAGCAAGACCCTTGAAGGTGGCTGCGGGTGCGGTGCGGTTCGCTACCGGCTCAACGACGAGCCGTACATCGTCCACAATTGCCACTGCCGGCTTTGCCAGCGGCAGACGGGCACGGGCTCGGCCGTCAACGCCTTCATCGAGACCGACCGGCTCGAGCTGCTCTCCGGCGAGCTACGCGAGAATGAGTTCAAGACCGGAAGCGGCGCGACCCAGATTGTCGTGCGCTGCGCCGAGTGCGGCACGCCGCTGTGGAGCCATTATGCCCGTCTCGGCCGCAAGGCGGCAGCCGTTCGGGTGGGCACGCTCGACGAGCCTTCCGAAGCGAAACCGGACGTCGCGATCTTCATCGCCGACAAGCCGGAATGGGCGCCGGTGCCGGAGGGCATCCCGACCTTCGACCAGTTCTACAACCCGGCTGACTTCTGGTCGCCCGAAGTGATGGACCGGGTGAAGGCCCTCCTCGACCAATAAGGCGGGATCGTCTCTGTCAGCGGAGGAACTGCTCCGCGTCGACGATGCGAATGTCCTGCATCATGTCCAGATAGGCATCGAGATAGCCCTTGTGGGTCGCGCCGATGATCGAGAGCACGCGCGCCGACGGATCCTTCTGGAGCGTCGAGCGGATGTTGGCGGCGATCCGAAGGTTTCGCGTCTCCCACCAGGCGACGTACTGCCGGCCGTAGGGCTGGCCGTTCGCGTAGGAGACGGCGCGGCCCATGTCCGAACCGATGCTGTCGCGCTCGCTCAGCGGCGCGTTCATCAGGCGGTAGAGGGCGAGCACGTCGGCGCCCGAATGGAGATTCTTCTCCAGCCGATCCTGCTGGTCGCGGATCGTGGGCGGCGGCTTCGAATTCCAGGCGGCCTGGATGGCATTTCCGTAGGCGATGCCTTCAGGGCTGTTGTTATCGAGCGCGGTGTCGGCGGTATGGTCGTCGACAGCATAGACGCGCTCGAGCCCGAGCTGCGCGGCAAGCGCGGCGGCGATCGTGTAATTCTCGTTGAGCGGCTTGCCCTTGCGAAGGATGATGTCGACCATGTCCGGGGTCAGGCCGTCTCCGGCGTGGCGCTCGATCTGGGGCAGGCGGAGCCATTGGACCGTCGCTGAAGCACGGTCGTTCGCCGCGAGGAAGAGCATTGCCAGGTGCCGGCGCTGCGAGGGCGACGGCGACGCGGGCCAGGCGGCGAGCACTTTGTCGACCTCGGTTGTGGCTGTCGGAATCGACAGCCCTGTCACCTTTTCGATTGCTGCGGGATCCGGGCAATAGGTGCTGTACGTGTCCGCGCCGTGGACGGACTGGAAGCGCGCCAGCGTGTCGCATGTCTCGCCCGAAAGCGCTTCGATCGTGATGATTTGCGGGTGAAAGCGCGCGAGGCGGTCGATCAGCGACTGGAAAATCCGCGGATCGGTCGAGGCCGGCAGTCCGGAAAGGTGAGTCGTTCCAAGCACGAGCACTTGCGCGGGCGCGCCGGCGACCTCGCTCTTGTGCTTGCGCGGGTCGAACGCGGGCGGCGCAGCGGCGAATGCCTGGGCGGTGAGGACGAGGAGAGGAAGCAGCATTGCGATGATCCCCAGCTAGCTACAATTGTAGCGTGTATTACATGTGTAGAGCAGCATCGCAAGCCTGTTGCGCCGTCCGACAGCGAGGCTAGGGCGCTGAGCATGACATCCAAACGTGTCTGGACCGCAGCGCTGGTGGTGATTGGCGACGAGATCTTGTCGGGCCGGACCCAGGACAAGAACATCGCCCAGCTGGCCACGTGGCTGAACGAGCAGGGCATCCGGCTCCGCGAGGTGCGGGTCGTCGCCGACGACAGCGCGGCGATCGGCAACGCGGTGAACGAGCTGCGGGCGGCGCATGATTACCTGTTCACCACCGGCGGCATCGGGCCGACGCACGACGACATCACGGTCGATGCAATCGCCGCTGCGTTCGGCGTGCCGGTGATCGTCCATCCGGCGGCGCGGAAGATCCTGGAGGATTATTATCGCGATCGTCCGGGCGGGTTGAACGAGGCGCGGCTGAGGATGGCGCGGACGCCGGATGGCGCGGAACTGATCGACAATCCGAGCTCGGGCGCGCCGGGGATCAGGCTCGGCAACGTCTACATCATGGCCGGGGTGCCGAGCATCACCGCAAGCATGCTCGAAGGCCTGACCGGGAAGCTCGAGGGCGGGCGGCCGATGATCTCGGTGACGGTCGGCGCGCGCGCCCCGGAAAGCGAGGTTGCCGAACTGCTTCGCAAGACCGAGGAGGACCATCCCGGCGTGACGATCGGCAGCTACCCCTTTTTCAAGGACGGCCGCTACGGATCGAACTTCGTGATCCGCTCAGACGACGGCGAACTGGCGCAGCGGACCGGTATGGCCCTTGCCGAACGGCTGCGCGGCGCGGGCTACGACCCTGTCGAGGGCGGTATCTAGCGGTCCGTTGACGGGCAATTGCGCCGCACCTAATCGGACGGTCGGCGCCGCGGGTATGATGTAATGGTAGCCTGTCAGCTTCCCAAGCTGAACGCACGGGTTCGATTCCCGTTACCCGCTCCAAAACAAGACCATCCTGTGAATCGTCTGGTTTTGGAGCACACGAGCGCAGCGAGGGGCGACAGCTAACAGCAATGAACGAGGGCTTCCGGGATCAGGCCCGAGATGACAATTATGCGGTTCACCCGATCTCGTTCTTGAATTCGTAGAGATGGTAATCCTTGTACAGGCCGGCCTTTCGATACGGGCTGTTCGCGACCAGCGCCTCGGCGGCCGACCGGTCCTCCGCCTCGAACAGCATGAGCATGGCTGAGCGACGTCCATTCTCGTCGCACAAGGGTCCTACAGCTTCGATTGGCATGTATGGCTGCTGGAGGAACTCGTTCACCTGGTGCTGAACGTCCTGCGGGATGGTTTCATTCCCGTCTCTAATGAAGCCAATCCATGCGAAGAGCATTGATGCGCCATCCTGCCGTCAGCCGAGTCTTGCTTCGCCTATATCAAAAACGGGAACAAAGCCGCCATTCGGGCATTGCTTAATATAAGCACGCTTATTATATTCGTTGCGATGGAAACCATTCCTTTCGAGATTGGTGAGACCGCCCATGTGCTGCGCAAGGCATTCGATCGCCTTGCCGTCGGCCTCGGCGTGACTCGCGCGCAGTGGAAGGTGCTGTTCAAGCTCACGCGGAAGCCAGGCCTCAGGCAAGTGGAGCTGGCCGACATGCTCGAGCTCGAGCCGATCACCTTGTGCCGGATTGTCGATCGGCTGGAAGAAGCGGGCCTCGTCGAGCGTAGCCGAGACCCCGACGACCGCCGGGCATGGCGCCTGCACGTCACCACCAAGGCCCAGCCGCTGATCGAGAAGCTGCAAGCAATCGGGGCCGAGCTGGTCGGAGAGGCGTTTGCGGGAATCGACCCGAAAGACATCGAAACGACGAGGAAGGTGCTTGCGCAGGCGCGTGAAAACGCGAGCCGGTGCGGAGCGATCAACAGGGCGTCCAACCAATGAACAAGATGGCAACCGAACCGATGACCGCAACAGCGGCAGCCGAAGCGCCCAAGCGGGGTCGCAAAGTCAAGCTTTCCGCGAACAAGAGCACGCTCAGGACCTTCCTGATGCTGATCGTGCCGGCGTTGCTGATCGTTGGCGGTGCCTATTACTGGCTCACGAGCGGCAAGAGCGTCGGCACGGACGATGCGCAGATCAAGCAGGACATCGTCTCGGTGAGTCCCCAGGTGAACGGGCAGGTCGTCGAAGTCGACGTGCGCAACGGCATGCACGTCAAGCGCGGCGACGTTCTCTTCCGGATCGACCCGCAGCCGTTCCAGGTCGCGCTCGAACAGGCGCGGGCGCAGCTCGCCGCGGCCGAGCTTCAGACGACGCAGCTGAGGACCACCGCGGCCGGCACGGGCGCCGACATCACGGGCTCCGAGGCCAATTTGAAGATCAAGGAAAATGCGCTCGGCCGGCAGCAGGCGTTGCTGAGACAGGGCTTCACCACGCGCGCCGACTATGAAGATGCGCTCAACGAAGTGAAGACTGCCGAGCAGCAGCTCGCGGATGCGAGGGCGCGCTCTGCGAACGCGCAAGCGGCGATCGCTCCCGGCGAGCAGCCCTCGATTGCGCAGGCAAAGGCGGCGATCGACAAGGCGCGGCTCGATCTCGAGCGCACGACCATCCGCGCCCCGATGGACGGCGTCGTCGAAAATGCCGACGACCTTCAGGTCGGCAAGATGGCGGTGCTCGGCGTCGGATCGATGTCGCTGGTGCACAGCTCGACCGCGTGGGTCGAGGCGAACTTCAAGGAGAAGGACGTCGGCCGCATGGTCCCGGGCCAGCGCGCGGAAATCACCGTCGATGCCTATCCTGGCGTCAAATTCCCGGCGCACGTGCAGAGCATCGGCGCGGGCACCGGCAGCGAGTTCTCGCTTCTGCCCGCGCAGAATGCGAACGGAAACTGGGTCAAGGTGACGCAGCGCGTTCCGATCCGGATCGCGTTCAACCAGAAGCCGTCGAAGCCGATGATCGCCGGCCTGTCAGTCAACGCCACAGTGTTCTTCGACAACAAGTAAGCGCGAGAGCCGCGATGGCCGAAGCCGCTACCCATGAGCTGCCGACCGGCCGGCGCCTGATCGTCACCGTGGGCGTGATGGCCGCGGTGCTGCTTCAGGTGCTCGACACGACGATCGCCAACGTGGCGCTGCCGCACATGCAGGCGAGCCTGAGCGCGACCCAGGACACGATCAACTGGGTGCTGACGAGCTATATCGTCGCCTCTGCGATCGCCCTGCCGATCAGCGGCTGGCTGGCGGACAAGGTCGGGCGCAAGCGCCTCCTCCTTATCTCTGTCGTCGTGTTCACTGCCGCGTCGGTCCTGTGCGCGACCGCGACCTCGCTTGGTGAGATGGTCTTCTTCCGCGCGCTTCAAGGTGTCGGCGGCGCGTTCATCGTGCCGCTCGCCCAGGCGACATTGTTCGACATCAACCCGCGCGAGAAGCACGGCCAGGCGATGGCCCTGTTCGGCGGCGGCGTGATGATCGGCCCGATCCTCGGGCCGGTGATCGGCGGCTGGCTGACCGACAATTACAACTGGCGCTGGGTGTTCCTGGTGAATCTTCCGGTCGGCATCATCTGCATCCTGCTGATGGCGCGGTTCATGCCCAAGACCGAGACCCACCAGCGCAAGTTCGACATGTTCGGGTTCGCGCTGCTCGCGATCTCGCTCGCGGCGCTGCAGTTCTGCCTCGACCGGGGCGAGCAGAAGGACTGGTTCTCGAGCTGGGAGATCCTCATCGAAGCGGGCCTCGCGATCGCGGCGGGATGGATGTTCCTGGTCCACATGATCACGACCAATCATCCGCTCTTCGATCGGGCGATGTTCAAGGACCGCAACTTCGCGACCAGCCTTGTCTTCATGGCGGTGACGGGCGTGCTGCTGCTGGCCGGCCTCGCCCTGCTGCCGCCGCTTCTCCAGAATCTCTATGGCTATTCGGTGCTGCAGTCCGGCTTCCTGACCGCACCGCGCGGAATCGGGACATTGTTCTCGATGCTCATCGCGGGCCGGATGACGGGCAAAATCGATGCGCGCATCCTGGTGGGGATCGGCGTGCTCCTGATGGGCACGTCGCTCTACATGATGACCGGCTTTGCGATCGACCAGCCGTCGAGGCCGGTGATCATGAGCGGCGTGGTCCAGGGTCTCGGCCTCGGCCTCATCTTCGTGCCGCTCCAGACGCTCGCCTTCGAGACCCTGCCGAGCAAGATGCGGACGACCGGCGCAGCCCTCCTGAATCTGTCCCGCAACATCGGCGGCTCCATCGGCATCTCGGTCGTGAGCACCGAGCTTGTGCGCCTCACACAGGTCAGCCACGCCGACATGGCCGCGCAGATCACGCAGCAGACGATCCCGACGGCCGATCCGACCCTGCTACAGACGGTCGCCCCGGTCGCGGGGCCCGCGGCCCTCGCCTATATCAACGGGCTGATCACCAAGCAGGCTTTGTTCATCGCCTATCTCGACGACTTCAAGCTGATGATGATCATCACCTTCGCGATCCTGCCGCTGCTGTTCTTTATGAAGCGCGGGAGCAAGCCCGACGAAACGCCCATGGTCCACATGGATTGACCGGACTGCTGGCGATCAGGGTCACCCCGCGCTCCGCCAGGCCGGGGATCGGCGGGTGGCGCGAAGGTGTCGACGGCCGCCAAGAGCTCGAGGTGAGAGTCGCCGAAGCACCCACCGACGGCGCCGCGAACGAGGCGGTGGTGAAGCTGCTCGCCAAAGCGCTTGGGGTCAGCCGTGCAGAAGTGAAGATTGTCTCGGGCGCGACCTCTCGCCACAAGCGCGTCGCCGTCCCATGTGAGCTCGAAGAAGCGCGCCGCCGGTTGAGCGGCTAGAAGAAGGGAGAAGAGCATGTTCGGAATCGCAAAGCGGCGGCTCGGCCGCGATGGACCGGAAGTTTCGGCGATCGGCCTCGGCTGCATGGGCATGAGCGAGTTCTACGTCGGCGGGAGCGAGCAGGAATCGATCGCGACCATCCACCATGCGCTCGATCGCGGCGTGACCTTCCTCGACACCGCCGACATGTACGGCTGGGGCGCGAACGAGGAGCTGGTCGGGCGCGCGATCGCCGATCGGCGCGACGACGTCTTCCTCGCGACAAAGTTCGGCAACGTGCGCGGGCCCAACGGCGAGTTCCTCGGCGTCCGCGGTGATCCCGAATATGTGCGCTCGGCCTGCGAGGCGAGCCTGAAGCGCCTGAACGTCGATACCATCGACCTCTATTACCAGCACCGCGTCGACACCAAGGTGCCGATCGAGGACACGGTCGGCGAGATGGCGAAGCTGAAAGAGGAGGGGAAGATTCGCTTCCTCGGGCTGTCGGAGGCCGCGCCGCAGACGATCCGCAAGGCCCACCAGGTGTACGCGATCACCGCGGTGCAGACCGAGCTGTCGCTGTGGAGCCGCGACGCGGAGGCAGAAGTGCTTCCGACGGTGCGCGAGCTCGGCATCGGCTATGTCGCTTATTCGCCGCTCGGCCGTGGGTTCCTGACCGGCCAGTTCAAGTCGCCCGACGATTTTCCCGAAGGCGATTTCCGCAAGAACCATCCGCGCTTCCAAGGCGAGAATTTCGACAAGAACATCGAGCTCGTCCGCGAGGTCGAGGCGATCGCGAAGGAGAAGGGCTGCACCACCGCGCAGCTGGCGCTCGCCTGGGTCCTCGCGCAGGGCGATGACGTCGTCCCGATCCCCGGCACCAAGCACGTCAAATATCTCGACGACAATATTGGTGCTCTGGACGTGAAGCTCAGCGCTGACGACCTGAAGCGCCTCGACGCGATCCTGCCGCCGGGCGCCGCCGCCGGCGACCGCTATCACGCGCGCGGAATGGAGACAGTAAACCGCTAGGCAGATTTAGATCTGGAGCTGGCTACCAAGCTCGACCACGCGGTTGGTTGGAAGCTTGAAGAATTCCATCGCGCTTTCGGAATTTTTCAGCATCCAGGCGAACAGCTTCTCCCGCCAGAGCGCCATGCCCGGCGCCTTCTTCGACGCGATCAGCTTCTGGCGGCCGAGGAAGAAGCTCGTCGTCATCATGTTGAACGGTTCGCCGCAGGTCGTGATCTCGGCAAGGTCGCGCGGAATATCGACCTCCTGCATGAAGCCGTAGTGGAGGATCACGCGATAGAAACCGTGCCCTGCGTCATGGATTTCGAGCCGCTTCGCAGGCGGCACGTGCGGCACTTCCTCTACCTTCACGTTCAGGACCAGCACGCGTTCGTGGAGCACCTGATTATGCTTGAGGTTGTGCAGCAGCGCGGCAGGGACAGCATCGGCCGAAGTCGACAGAAACACGGAGGTCCCGCGAACGCGATGGACCGACGCCGCGGTCGACTTGACGAAGATCGACAGCGGGAGAGCCGACTGCTCGAGGCGCGCGCGCATTAGCGCACGGCCTTTTGCCCAGGTCGTGAGGACGGTGAAGCTTATCGCCGCGACGAGCAGCGGGAACCAGCCGCCGTCAGGAATTTTCGTGATGTTCGAGGCGAAATAGGTGCCGTCGACGATCAGGAAGAGCAGAGTTGCACCGATCGCGATCACCCGGTTCCAGCGCCAGACGTAGAGCATCATGACGCCGAGCATGATCGAGGTGATCAGCATCGTGCCCGTCACCGCGATGCCATAGGCCGAAGCGAGATTCGAGGAGGCGCGGAAGCCGAGAACCAGGACAATCACCATCGCCAGCAAGCCCCAGTTGACCGCCGGTATGTAAATCTGCCCGAGCGCCTTCTCGCTGGTATGCTCGGTTCGCAACCTCGGCAGAAAGCCGAGCTGCACCGCCTGGTGTGTGACCGAGAACGCGCCCGAAATCACCGCCTGGCTGGCAATGATGGTCGCCACGGTCGCCAGAAACACCAACGGAAGCCGCGCCCATTCCGGAGCGAGCAGATAGAAGGGATTGATCGCGGCATGCGCATCGGTGAGCAAAAGCGCTCCCTGGCCCATGTAATTGAGCACGAGGCACGGGTAGACGAGCGCGACCCAGGAGAAATTGATCGCCTTTCGCCCGAAATGCCCCATGTCTGCGTAGAGCGCCTCCGCGCCCGTGACGCAGAGGAATACCGAACCGAGAGCGAGGAATGCGAGCTTGGGGTTGTACACGAAGAAGCGGACCGCCCAGGCCGGGTTCAGGATGCCGATGATCTCCGGGCGATGGAGAATGTTCACGATCCCGAGAACGGCGAGCACGGCGAAGTAAGCCAGCATCACCGGTCCGAACATGATCCCCACCTTGGCCGTGCCGCGCGATTGCACTGCGAAAAGGCCGACGAGAATGGCGATCGAAATGGGAACGACGAGCGGCTGCAGCTGTGCCTGCACGATGGTCAGCCCCTCGACCGCCGAGAGGACCGAGATCGCCGGCGTGATCATCGCGTCGCCATAGAACAGGCATGTCGCAAGGACGCCGAGAATGACGAGCGTCGACGTCCACTTCTTCTTGCCCTCGAGGTTGCGGGCAATGAGCGACAGCAGCGCGAACGACCCGCCTTCGCCCTTGTTGTCCGCGCGCATCGCGACGCTCACATATTTGATCGTCACGATCATCATCAGCGTCCAGAAGATGAGGCTCAGCACGCCGAAGATATGCAGCCTGTCCACCGCCAAGGGATGGGGCCCGAGGAAGCTTTCCTTCATCGTATAAAGCGGCGATGTGCCGATATCGCCGTAAACGATGCCGATCGCCCCAAGCA
>DATCJM010000401.1:0-3736 GCA_036562805.1 Sphingomicrobium sp. | reverse complement strand
TTCACGATCACATAGCGGCCGTTGCCGGACGGCAGGGCGCGCGCACGCTCGAGATTGAGCTCGAGCAGCCGCCGCTGCGCGTCGCTGCCATAGACACGGCTCGCGATGGCCGCGCGCAGCTTGGCATAGATGGGGTTCATCCAACCCATGTTCTGGACATAATCCGAAAGCGAGCGTGCGCTCGCTGCGGCGCCCAGCAGCTCGGCGGCGGAGGGCGGGGTCGGCTTCAGCTGAGGGTCGACGTAAATAATGCCCCCGGGATCATGCCGCTGGTCCTGCGCATAAGCGACGAAGGCCTGGCTCAGCATCGTTTCCGCCCTCGGAACGGCGCCCGGGTTCGAACGCGCGTCGGCGACCGCGCGCGCAAGCCCCCTCACGTCGTACCGCTTGGGATTGAGATGATCCGCCTGGGCAGTCGCCAGAAGCGACAACAACTGCTGGGCCGCAGCACCCGAGGTCGGGGCGAGCCATAAGGGCGCACCTCCCCGGGCACGGTAAAATGCATCGATGCCGGCAGAGGCCGACGGCGACACCGCCGCCGCGTGAACCGCCCCGCCGACGCCTGGAAGCGACCCCGCACCCAGCCCTGCCAGACCCACTACCAGCAAATATTTGAACGACGCAGTGCCCGCCACAAACTTTCCCATCATGTCCACTTCAACTTTGTGTGATGCGGCCGCAGCGCCCGCTGGCGCGATGAACGCACAAATGACCGAAAGGATGTAGGCGCCCCGTGGGCGAAGCTGCAATGGCGCGGTAAATGTCTATTTTACAGCAGGTTAACGCCAGCACATAAAAGAAGCGCCGGCGGCTGCCGGCGCTCCTCCTCGCGAAAAGCGAACCGTTAGTAACGGCGGTTGATGTCGACGTTGCGCACATAGCCGTTGTAGTCGACGTCGCAGCGCCACGACAGGTCGGCGCTCGCATTGTTGTAGCCGAGCGCGCCATAAGCGCCCACGCCGTACGGCCCATAATTATTGTAGGCATAGCGGCCGCTGCTCGCGAGACCGTGAATGCGCATCCCGTAACGGGTCGGCGTTTCACGAGTGACGTTCAGGACGCGACCATAGGTGCCGGTCGGGATGCCGACGAGCGAGCCAAGGATCGAGCCCAGGCTCGTCCGGCTGGCGAGCCGGTTCTGGACCGCGGCCGTGCACTGCTGCGCGGCAACGTTCGGATTGGCGCCGTAAGCGCTGTACGCGTAATTGTTGTAGCCGTAATTGTTATACCCGTAGTTGTTGTAGCCCGGGTAATATTGGGCCGCCGCTGGGGCCGCCGCCGCAATGGCTGCGAAGCCGGCCGCACCGGCAAGCATTTTCGTCATCATACGCATAGCTCAAATCCTCCTTCCAATCGGGTTGGAGCCTTTGCCCATAAGAACGTCTGTCGGCCCGGGTTGCGGCGACATTCGTCGTGGCGACCAATCGGCTCGTCGTGCCGAGATGAACGGCGGGTAAACGCGGCTGGGGGAACAAGCTTGTTTCGCGCTAACCCGCTGACTCGTCAGGATTTCACATCAATCGCGGACCGGTTTGTGATATAAGTCGAGTCGGGGACAGTCGGGAGGTTGTGATGGAAAGCAGCTTTGGAAATTGGCGCAGCGCAGCGGTTGGCCTCGGCCTGACGATTGCCGTCGTCGGGGCCGGACTGGCGTTTGCATTCCTCTAAAGGGCCGCGGCCCTTAGTGCGTCGGCTCGTGCGCGCGCATCTTTGACGCAGGCGCTGCCGCGCCGACGAGGTTATCGAACAATGCCCGGTAGTGAATCATTGCCTGGCGCAAATCCTCCGTGCTGGCTTCGCCGCGTTCGTGACGAAGCGCGATCTCATGCCCTTTATGATAATGTTCGACGACGATCGGATGGTCGACGGACACGTCTCCGGCGCGCCGATCGAAATCGCTGACCGGATAGCCGCGCGCCTTCATCACGTCGGCGAGTAGAGCGTCGGCGAAGGCCACAGATCGCGCCGGATCGTCGACAAAGCGCGCCTGAACATCGGTCCAGCGCTCCGCGAACTTTCTTCGCTCGTCCGCATCAAGCGGCCGGATGTCGAGCTTTTCGACCCGCTTTTGACGCTCGGCGAGATCGGCTTCCGCTTTCGAGCGATTGCCGGCCGCTTCCACCGTCCGGTCATATTCGCGGCCGAACTGGTCCTTCAATTCGGCCGAGCGCCGACTGCGCGACCAACTCGTGGCGACGATGATGAGGCCGACGATGACGATCGCGGCAACGACTATGATCCAGGCGGTCGGTGTCATTCTTCTTCTCCTTCAGGGAGATCAGGTGACAAGGAGCCGCGGCGCGCGAGCGGTGCACCGCCGGTCGCGCGCGGCTCGCAACCCAGCCGGCCTTGGCGAATGAGCTTCGGCTCAGCAGTAAGTGTACCAGACGTAGTCGCCCTGGTGGTGGCGGCACGTATGGTCGCGATAGCGGCTATGGCTGTAGGAGTAGCTGTAGCTCGGATAGGAATAGCCGTAGCTGTAGCTCGGGTACGAATAGCCATAGCTATAGCTCGGATAGCTGTAGCTGCTGTAGCTCGGATATGAATAGCCGTAGCTGGGATAGCTGTAACCGTAGCTCGGGTAGGAATAACCGTAGCTGTAGGGGCTGTAGCTGTAGGGCGAATAGCCGTAGCCGTAATATTGAGCGGCGGCAGGCGTAGCAGTGGCAGCGGCGACGATTGCGGCCGCGGAGGCGATCAGCATTTTACGCATGGGTACAATCCTTCGTTGTCCTGTGCGAGCCGCGCGGCTCGCGCTTGGCGATCAAACGAAGTGCGCGCCGGGATGTTGCGGCGCTTGGGCCGGAGCGTGGGCTAAAGGAGCCGGACGGCGGTGCTCAGAAGGCTTCCGCGGGAAGAGCCATCAAGCTTTCGGCGCCGGCTTCGATCTTGCGGCGCAGGCCCCCCGAAAGCGGAAGCTCGCGCTGTGCGTAAAAACGCGCCGTCGCCAGCTTGGCTTCGTAAAAGGATTTGCCTTCCTTGCCGCCACCTTCGGCAACGGCCTGGGTCGCGGCGCGCGCCATCTTCAGCCACATCCAGCCAAGCGTCACGAGGCCCATCAGGTCCATGTACGCATAAGCACCCGCACCGGCATTGTCGGGGTCGGCCATGCCGTTCTGCGCGAGCCACATCGTCGCCGCCTGCAGGTCGTGAAGCGCCGGCTCCAGAGCCGCGGCAACGCCGGCCGGATCACCGGCGGACCGCGCCTCGGCGACGTCGCTGCCGACGAGGTCGAAGAAAGTACGAACCGCGCGCCCCCCTTCCCGTGGCAGCTTACGGCCGACGAGGTCCATGGCCTGGATGCCGTTCGTCCCTTCGTAGATCTGCGTGATGCGCGCATCACGGACGAACTGCTCGAGCCCGTGCTCTCGGATATAGCCGTGCCCACCGAGCACCTGCTGCGCATAAACCGCGGCCTGGAAGCCTTTGTCGGTGAGATAGCCTTTGATCACCGGGGTGATCAGGCCAAGAAGGTCGTCAGCCTGCTGGCGCTCCGCTTCGTCGGGCGAACGTCGAACCAGGTCGACGAGCAGCGAGCCCCACAGGCACAGCGCGCGTCCGGCCTCGTTCCACGCCTTCGATTCCATCAGCATGCGGCGGACGTCAGGGTGGATGATGATCGGATCGGCCTTCGCCCCTGCATCGCGCGCCGACTCGTTCAGGGCGCGACTCTGGCGCCGTTCGCGCGCATAATCGGCCGCGTTCTGATACGCGACTTCGCCCTGGGCCAGGCCCT
>DATCJM010000400.1:0-20255 GCA_036562805.1 Sphingomicrobium sp. | reverse complement strand
TGAGTGAACAAGGACCACGCGCTCATGCCGCGGCGCTTCATCCGGGGTGCCGAGCCAGACGAGGATGTCGGCCGAGTTGGCGAGACGGTTCGTGCGTTCGACGCCGATCGCCTCGACCGGATCCGCAGAATCGCGCAAGCCGGCCGTGTCGGTGAGCAATATGGGGAGGCCGCCAATCGACAGCGGCACCTCGATATGATCACGCGTTGTGCCCGGCATGTCCGCGACAATGGCTCGCTCCTCACCAACTATCACGTTGAGAAGGCTAGATTTTCCGGCGTTCGGTGGGCCTGCGACCACAACCTTCACGCCATCCTTCAGCCGTTCCGCCCGTGGCCGGTCGAGCCATGATTGAAGCTCGTCGGCGAGCTGGGCACATCCCCGTGGCAGCGCCGGATCGAGAAGCTCGTCCGCCTCGTCGTAATCGATGATGCGTTCCGCCTGCGCCGACAGCGCCAGCAGCCGCCCCTGCCATTCCTCGATCGCCGCACGCAAACCGCCCTCGGCAAGAGCGAGCGCCGCTTTCCGCTGGGATTCGGTCTCGGCCTGGAGCAGGTCGGCAAGGCCTTCTGCCTCGGTGAGGTCGATCCGCCCGTTTTCGAAAGCGCGGCGCGTGAATTCGCCTGGCTCGGCCGCCCTCAAATGCTCGAGTGACGCCAAGCCGCCAAGCACGCCGTCGACGACAGCCCGGCCGCCATGACATTGAAATTCAACAATATCTTCGCCCGTTGCGGTCTCCGGTGAATTAAATCTGATCACCAGCGCCTGGTCGAGAAGCTCACCAGTGGCGGGTTCGCGCAGCTCGCGCAGCGTCGCACGCCGCGCCTCGGGCAAATCACCCGCCATTCGTTGCGCCGCTTCATGTGCATGCGGTCCACTGATTCGGACGATCGCGACCGCAGCGGGCGGACGGCCGCTCGACAGCGCGAAGATGGTGTCCCGGTCGCTCACCGCCGTCCCCTAGAGGACGAGCGGCGCGACGTCGTGCCAGCCTTCCCAGATCATCTTCAGCGCGACGTACAGGATCATCAGGAGGCCCGCCCAGGCCAGCAGGGGAAAGCGGTGGATCAACCGTGCCACGAAGCCAGCGGCCACGCCCATGAACGTCACCGAGAGGACGAGACCGACGAACAGGACCGCCGGATGCTCGCGCGCCGCCGCGGCCACGGCGAGAACATTGTCGAGGCTCATCGACAAATCCGCGATGGTGATCTGGACGGCGGCCTGGAGGAAGGTCTTGCTCGCCGGCGGCCCTTCGACCTCGGCCGTGTCCGGATCATCGACCGTCACTTCCGCCGCCTTCGACGGGCGCAGCTCACGATACATGTTGAACGCCACCCACAGCAGCAGCAGGCCGCCGCCGAGCAGAAGGCCGGTGATCTTGAGCAGCTGGGTCGCGATCAGCGCGAAACCGATCAGGAACACCACTGCGATCGCCACGCCAAGGCCGATGACCCGACGCCGATCGCGCGCCGGAAGCCCCGAGGTCAGGGTGCCGATGATGACGACATTGTCGCCCGCCATCGTCAGGTCGATCAGAATGACCTGGAGCAGCACGGCCATGCCGACGGGCGTCAGTATCTCGGCGAAGTTGAACATCCCGTCGGGCATGCCGAATGCTTATTGGTTCATCGAGGCGAAGAAATCCTCGTTCGACTTGGCGTCCTTCATCTTGTCGAGAAGGAACTGCATCGCGTCGACCGTCCCCATCTGCATCAGGATCCGGCGCAACACCCACATCTTGGTGAGCGTGCCCTGTTCGACGAGCAACTCCTCCTTGCGGGTGCCGGACTTGCCGACGTCGAGCGCCGGGAAGATGCGCTTGTCGGCGACCTTGCGGTCAAGAATGACCTCGCTGTTGCCGGTGCCCTTGAACTCCTCGAAGATGACTTCGTCCATCTTCGATCCGGTGTCGATCAGCGCGGTGGCGATGATTGAGAGGGAGCCGCCTTCCTCGATGTTGCGGGCGGCGCCGAAGAAGCGCTTCGGGCGCTGCAACGCATTGGCATCGACGCCGCCGGTGAGCACCTTGCCCGAGCTCGGAACGACGGTGTTGTAGGCGCGGCCGAGGCGGGTGATCGAATCGAGCAGGATCACGACGTCCTTCTTGTGCTCGACCAGGCGCTTGGCCTTCTCGATCACCATCTCGGCGACCTGGACGTGGCGAGACGCAGGCTCGTCGAAGGTCGAGGAGATGACCTCGCCGTTCACCGAACGCTGCATGTCGGTGACTTCCTCCGGCCGCTCGTCGATCAGCAGCACGATCAGGATCACCTCGGGATTATTGTCGGTGATCGCACGCGCGATATTCTGCAGGAGCACGGTCTTGCCGGTCCGCGGCGGCGACACGATCAGCGCGCGCTGCCCCTTGCCGATTGGGGCGACGATGTCGATCACTCGAGCCGACTTGTCCTTGATGGTCGGATCGAGCGTGTCGAGTTTCAATTTCTCGTCGGGATAGAGCGGCGTCAGATTGTCGAAGTTGACGCGGTGGCGGACCTGCTCGGGGTCGTCGAAGTTGATGGTCGTGACCCGCGTCAGCGCGAAATAGCGCTCGCCCTCCTTCGGTCCGCGGATCTCGCCCTCGACAGTGTCGCCGGTGCGCAGGCCGAAGCGCCGGACGATCGACGGCGCCACGTAAATATCGTCGGGGCCCGCGAGATAATTGGCTTCGGGCGAACGGAGGAATCCGAAACCGTCGTTCAGCACCTCGATCGTGCCGGAGCCCATGATCTCGACCCCGTTCTCGGCCTGGATCTTGAGGATCGAGAACATGAGGTCCTGCTTGCGCATCGTCGACGCGCCTTCGACGCCCATTTCCTCGGCCATTGCGACCAGTTCAGCGGGAGTCTTTTTCTTCAATTCTTTCAAATGCATAGGATATTCTTTTCTTGGGGAAACAATCTCGAGCTCGTCAACGATCTGGTCAAAGCCGAGGCGGCAGGACGCCGCGTGAGGGATCGGCGGACCGGCTATTTAAGGAAACTGGCCGGGGCCGTCGCGAGTCGAGGTATGTCTGGCTGCGGCGGCTGTCAATCAGCAGCGATGGACCGCAGCGGTGAATCGTTCAGAAGGGACGGACAATCACCAGCACGACGATGATTGCGGTCGCGATGCCCGGGACTTCGTTGAGCATCCGCACCGCCTTGTTCGAGAGCGGCCGCTCACCCTTTGCCAGCTTCCTTCCATAAGCGCTCAGCCAGCCTTGATAGGCGCTGAGAAGGATGACCAACGCGAGCTTGGCGTGGAACCACCCCTGGCTCCACGCGCCGACGTTGAACGCGAGCATCAGGCCCAACACCCAGACGATGATGATCGCCGGCGTCAGGATGATCGAACGGACCCGCGCCTCGCGCTCGATCCACGCCCGATCCTCGGGCGACCCGGCCGGCGTCTCATGGTGGTAGACGTAGAAGCGCGGAAGCAGGAACAGACCGGCAAGCCAGAAGATGACGAAGGTGACGTGGGCGGCCTTCACCCACAAATATGCGGGACCGAGGAAGCCGATATAGTCGTTCACCGTCCCCCCTTCACCGCGGCAATCAGCTGCTCGACATGATCGATCGGCGTGTCCTGAAGGATGCCGTGCCCGAGATTGAAGATGTGAGGACGCTCGGCGAAGGCGTCAAGCACTTGCCGCGCTGCAGCTTTCATCGGCTTGCCGCCGCTGACCAGCGCGAGCGGATCGAGATTGCCCTGGACCGGTAATTCGGGCGGAAGCTCGCGCGCCGCCCACAAGGGATCGACGGTCTCGTCGAGGCCGATCGCCGAAACATTGGTCTCGCGGGCATAAGCCGCAATCTTGCCGCCGGCACCCTTTGGAAAACCGATCACGGGAACCGCCGGATATTTCGCCCGCAGCTTCCTCACGAGCCGGGCCGTCGGCGCGATCACCCATTGCTCGAATTGCGCGGGCGACAGGCTTCCCGCCCAGCTGTCGAACAGCTGCAGCGCCTCGGCGCCGGCGTCGACCTGTCCGCACAGATAGTCGAACGTCACCTCTTCGATGCGGCGAAGGATCTCCCCGAAGCGCCTGGGGTCCGAATAAGCGAGCCGCCGCGCTTCGCCCTGATCGCGGCTGCCCTGCCCCGCGACCATGTAAGTTGCGACGGTCCACGGACTGCCGGCAAAGCCGATCAGCGTCGTATCCGGGCCGAGCCGCTCGCACACCTTTCGGACGGTCTCGTAAATCGGATCGAGCCGCGCCGGATAAGCCATCAGCGCATCAAGATCGGAATCGAGCAGGGTCGGTGTCAATCGCGGCCCCTCGCCGCTGATGAAGCTGAGATTCTGACCGATCGCAAATGGAATGATCAGGATGTCCGAGAAGAGGATCGCGGCATCCAGCTTGGGAAATCGCTTCAGCGGCTGGAGCGTGATCTCGGCAGCCGCTTCAGGATCATAGACGAGGTTGAGGAAGCTTCCCTTCTCCTGGCGCAGCTCGCGATATTCGGGAAGGTAGCGGCCGGCCTGACGCATCATCCACATTGGAACGGGGTCGCGACGCTCGCCCCTGAGCACGCTCAGCAACGGCTTGTCGGCATGCGTTTCGGGAAGTTCGGCAGGCATCGAAGCCACCCTCTTCTCTCTTTCTTTATATATTTAAAGAAGATTGATGTTGTGATTGGCGCGTGGAGTGCGGGGTTTAGGCGCCGCTCCCGAACTTGCCAACAAGCGCACCGGTCCGTTGCCTCTTTCGAGTCCGCGAGTCGCGTTGATTCGCGCCCATGATTCACAGCTTGGGGACGGTTTTTGTCCCCGTGGATGGAATGTCGAAACATGCGCTCCGGCGAGTCCCGAAATTGCCGATTGAGATGCTCCCCAGCCCCGCGCTAGCCTTGGTTCGCGGCTTTTCCACAAGGTTGTTCGTTTGACCCTGATCCTTGCTTCGACCAGTTCCATCCGGCGCCAGATGCTCGATGCGGCGGGCGTTCAATATCAGGCGGTGAAGCCGGCGGTCGACGAAGATGAGCTCAAGCTCGGGCTCTCCGATGCGCGGTCGATCGCGCTTCGCCTCGCCGAGGCCAAGGCGCTGAGCGTCCCCGGCGAATGGGTGATCGGAAGCGACAGCGTCGTCAGCTGCGGCGGCCGCCTGTTCAGCAAGCCCGGGGACAAAGACGATGCAGCGGCACATCTGCGCTTCTTCTCCGGCAAGCCGATGGAGCTGACCAGCGCGGTGGCGCTCGGGCGCGGCGGATCGCTCGACTGGTCTCGGTCGGACAGTGCCGTCTTGAATGTTCGCACGCTGTCCGAAGCCTTCATTGCCGACTATCTCGATGCCGAATGGCCTGAAGTCGGCTACACTGTCGGCGTATTCCGGCTGGAAGGACGCGGCGTGCAGTTGTTCGACCGCATCGAGGGCGATCATTTTACCATTCTCGGTATGCCGCTGATTCCATTGCTCGCCGCGCTTCGTGAGCGCGGGCTTGTGCGCGCATGATGAAGATCGCGCTCACCGGCTCGATCGGCATGGGCAAGTCGACGGTCGCCAAAATGTTCGAAGGCGCCGGCCTTCCGGTCTTCGACGCCGACGCGGTCGTCCGCCGGCTCCAGGGCCCCGGCGGCGCGCTGGTCGAACGGATCGGGGAGCTTTTCCCAGGCACTGTACGCTGTGGCACGCTCGACCGCGACTGCCTCGCGCAGATCGTGCTCGAGGACCCCGTGAAGCTCTCGGCGCTCGAAGGGGTCGTTCACCCCGCGGTACGCGACTGGCGCGAGGCGTTCATTGAGGAGAATGCGGGCGCGCCAGCCTTGATGTTCGAAATTCCGCTGCTGTTCGAAACCGGCGGCGAGAAGGAATTCGACAAGGTGGTCGTCGTGTCCGCTCCCCGCGACGTCCAGCGCGCGCGCGTCCTCAAGCGCCAGGGCATGACGGCGGCGAAGCTCGACTCGATCCTGAAGCGGCAGAGCCCGGATGAAGAGAAAAGGCGGCGGGCCGACTTCGTAATCGATACGGGCGGTGATCTGTCCACAACTGAGGCGCAGGTGCGCGACATTCTCGCTTGCCTCGGCCTCGCGCAAAGATAGATTCGCAGCCGTGCGGGAAATCGTCTTCGACACCGAAACAACGGGTCTCAATCCGGCCGGCGGCGACCGCATGGTCGAGATCGGCTGCGTCGAGATCTACAACCGCGTCGAGACGGGCCGGCACTTCCACGCTTATTTCAATCCCGAGCGCGACATGCCGAGCGAGGCGGAAGCAGTGCACGGGCTCACCACCATCTTCCTGTCCGACAAGCCGCGTTTCTCCGAACTCGCCGAAGAGCTGATCACCTTTATCGAAGACTCGCCGCTGGTCGCGCACAATGCGAGCTTCGATTTCGGCTTCCTCAACTTCGAGCTCGAGCGCTGCGGCAGGCCCTGCGTATCCATGAGCCGCATGGTCGACACGCTTCCGCTCGCGCGCTCGAAGCATCCGGGCGCCAAGCACAGCCTCGACGCTTTGTGCATGCGCTTCGGGATCGATCGCAGCCATCGCGTGAAGCATGGCGCGCTCCTCGACGCGCAGCTTCTCGCGCAAGTCTATGTCGAGCTCACCGGCGGTCGCCAGATCGGCCTCGGCCTCGTCGCCGATACGGCCTCCGTAAGCGTGCAGGACTCGAGCCGCCCGGTGACCACGCGCGAGCCGCGTCCGGTGCGTCCACATGCGCCGGCAGCGGAGGAACTTGAGCGCCACCGCGCGTTTATTGCCCAACTCGTCAATCCCCTCTGGGCACGCTTCGCCAGCGTCGGTTGACGCAGCCTTTTGGCGGGGCCTAAGCGCCCGCCGGCAAGAAGGAGCAGGTCAAGTGGACGTTCGGGTCGCAGACCATCAAGTCGATACCAGCGAAGCCGTGCATCAATATGCGCAGGACCGCATGGCCGAGATCACGCAAAAATATTTCGCGCGTGCGGTCGGCGCGAACGTCACTTTCGGCCGCTCCGCCGACAATGGTTTCAGCTGCGACATTGTCGCTCCGGTCAACCAGGGCATCGTGCTCAAGGCCTCGCACAGCGCGCGCGAGCCGCAGATGGCGTTCAACGGTGCTGCCGACCGGATCGAAAAGCAGCTTCGCCGCTACATGCGCCGGCTAAAGGACCACAAGGCCGGCGACGAAGCGCAGGCCTATGTCGAAAATGCCGGATACACGATCTTCTCTCGCCCCGAAGGGAGCAATGGCGAAGAGGCGGCTTTTCCGACCATCGTCGCGGAAACGCGCGTCGACATTCCCGAATCGAGCGTCTCCGACGCGGTGATGATCATGGACCTGCGCAACACCAACGCGCTGATGTTCAAGAACAGCGGTACGGGCGAGTTCAACATGGTCTATCGACGCGAAGACGGAAACATCGGCTGGGTTGAGCCGGGCAACGCCTGAACAGATCTTTCCTTAAAGAGGGCGCGGTGCCACAGCCGCGCCGGCAATGAGTTCAACGATGCAACTTGCGGATTTCCTCGACTTCGACGCGATCAAGACCGGGCTCCCGGGCGGCAACAAGAAGAGCTTGCTGCAGCAGCTCGCGAACATCGCGGCTCAGCGGCTAGACGCCGATCCATCGGCAATCCTGGCGAGCCTGACCGAGCGCGAGCAGCTCGGCTCAACTGGCTTCGGGCACGGGGTCGCCATCCCGCACGGCAAGGTCGAAGGCCTGAAGCAGATCTATTGCATGTTCGCGCGCATCGCCGAGCCGCTCGACTATAAGGCGATCGACGCGCGGCCGGTCGATCTCGTCTTCCTGCTTCTTTCCCCGCCCGACGCCGGCGCCGAGCATTTGAAGGCGCTCGCAGCGATCAGCCGCGTCACGCGCAACGGCGCCACGCTCGAGAAAATGCGCGGCGCGCGGAGCCGCGATGCGCTCGCCGCGGTCCTGATGGGCGCGGACGAGCGAGACGCGGCCTGACGGACCGCCTTCCCGCCGGCCTCGAAGTCGCCGGCATCATCCGCCGCGCCGAGGCTTCAGGCGATTTCGCCGCAGTAATGAAAAAGGGCGATCCGGACCGCGGCGCGCTCCTCATTTTCGTCGCCAGCCGCGGCCGCCACGTCGCTTGTCTCGAGCGCGCGCTGAGCGGCGAGGGACATTATCGCTGGCAGGCTGTCGGGCCGCCCGAATCAGCAAGTTCCACCGAACTCCGCGAATTCCTCGCCCGCCGTGCACGCTTCGACGAAGATTTGTGGGCGATTGAACTGGATATCGCGGAGCCTGAACGGTTCATCGCTGAAACGACCTCCGCGGGTTGACCGTCGGTCGGGACCGGTTGAAACCCCCGAACAACAACAAGAGCGGGGGGCATTCTCCAGGCAAGCAACGCCAAGAATGCCACGCGAGACGGGGTATCACGACAAGCGCAAGCAAGAGTATTTCCAAGTAACTTGCGCTTGATATTCGGCGATTCACCGCAGATTTACGGTTAATATCTTGGCTTCTATTCGATCGGCGCTGCTGATTTGTGCTGCGCTTACCGCAACGACGATTGCTCCGGCCCAGGCCGGACCGACGGGCGATACCCTCGTGAACGTGGCGAATGCGACGCTCGCGAAGGTTTCCGTCCCCGAACTGATCGACCCGAACGGACAGCCGCAGCTCGCGCAGCCTGACGCGAATAACCCCCAGATCCCGACTGACGGCGACGTGACGGCGCCCCAGCCTTCAGTGGATCGCTCGGAAGACCTCCCGTCGATGGTCGCGGACCTGCGCGGTTCCGATCCGGGCAGTCACCAGCTCGAATGCCTTGCCACCGGCATTTATTTCGAAGCGAAGAGCGAGCCGCTGGCGGGCCAGCTCGCCGTCGGTCAGGTGATTGCCAACCGGGCGTCGAGCGGCGGACGCTTCCCGTCGACCTATTGCGGCGTGCTGTTCCAGCGCGGCCAGTTCTCCTTCATTCACGGCGGCTCCCTGCCGCACGTCAGCCACGACAACCGTCAGTGGCAGACCGCGGTCGCGGTCGCGAAGATCGTCGACCAGGGCCTGAAGAATTCGCAGGTCGGCGACGCTCTGTTCTTTCACGCGCGTTATGTTTCGCCGGGTTGGCACCTGAAGCGCGTCGCTTCGATCGGGAATCACATCTTCTTTCGCTAAGAATTTTCAGATGCGGGCGGGCCGGCGGGCGAGGGAAACCTCGCCCGCCTTTTCATTTGTTGCCGCTATGTTCTATCCGGCCTGAATGGCGAGCCAGATCGAGTCTCTCTGCTTCACCCAAGCTCCTCCCGTCGCGGTGGACGTCGCGCGGGGCGTCACTCGCTTGTTCTGCCGGCAGGACCTGTTCGCGATTTGTGAGATGCCGCTGCCAAACGGCCGCCGCGCAGACCTGATGGCGATCGATTCCAAGGGCGGCCTGACGATCGTCGAGATCAAGGTTGCGAAGGCCGACCTGCTCGGCGACGGCAAGTGGACCGATTATCTCGACTATTGCGACCGCTTCTTCTGGGCGGTGCCCCCGCACCTTGCCCATCTTCTCGAGGAGGAGCGATTTCTTCCCGCCGACGCCGGGCTGATCGTGGCCGATCGTTACGATGCAGCGGTGGTTCGCAACGCGGCGCTTCGCCCGCTCGCTCCGGCGCGCCGGAAGGCCGAGTTGCTGCGATTCGCGCGCCGTGCCGCGCGTCGCCTTGCCGCGCAGATCGACCCGTCGCTCGGCGAAGCTACTTAGCGGCGGTCGAAGCCGCCTTGGGCTTCTTGTCGTTGATGAGCTTCAGGATGTCGCGCGAGCGCGGGTCGCGCGACGCATAATCCCGCGCCGAATAGCCCGCGACATTGTCGGTCCGGTCGGGGTCGGCGCCGGCGTCCAGCAGCAGCTTCACCATCCGCGAATCGCGTTGCTGAACCGCAATGATCAGCGGTGTCTCACCTTTGCGGTTCGTTCCGTCGATCTTCGCTCCGAGCCCGAGCAGCCAGGGGACCGATTCGTCGAAACCCGTGCGAGCGGCGGTGATCAGTGGCGTGTCGCCTCCAGCGCCCTGCAAGTTCGGATCGGCGCCCTTGCGAAGGAGGAAACCAGTCCAGTCGGTGTCGTCGGCGCGAATGGCGATGATCAAGCCGGTGTCGCCGCTCTCATCCTTGGTATCGATGATTGTCGGATGTTTATCCACCAGCGCCGTGGCCTTGTCGCCGTCACGCTTCTGGACGGCATTGATGAAATCCTGCCCGTCGGTTCCGCCGAGCTGTTGGGCGGCGGCCGGCGCCGAAAGCAATGCGAGTCCAGCGACCGCAATAACGAACTTCAACGACTTCATGGACTTAGCCTCGAGATTCCCCGCTTGATCGGCGTGGATTAGCAGAGCAATGCCCACTCTGTCATGAACGGCGGGTCACCTTTCTGGGAAAAGCCCCTCGCCTCGCTCGATCGCGGTGAATGGGAGTCGCTCTGCGACGGCTGCGGCCGCTGTTGCGTCCACAAGATTGAAGACGAGGAAACCGGGCTCCTCTACCCGACCAACGTCGCCTGCAAGTTACTCGATCGCCGCAACGGCCGCTGTCTGGATTACAAGAACCGGATGAAGCGGGTGTCGGATTGCGTGAAGCTGGAGCGAAGCAACCTTGGCACGCTCGATTGGCTTCCCGAAACCTGTGCATATCGCCTCCGCGCCGCTGGAAAAGCGCTTCCCGAATGGCATTATCTGATCTCCGGCAGCCGTGAGACTGTCCACGAGGCAGGCCAGTCCACGCGCGGATGGACGGTGAGTGAAGAAGATGCGGGCGAGCTTGAATGGCATGTGGTCGAACGGCCGCTCTGAAGCGGCGCTCGAGGCCGCGCTCCCGCTACCCATCGAAGTGCGACGAATGAGGTCGGCGCGACGCTTGAGGCTGCGGTTCGACGAAGCGCAGGGCGTTCTGAAAATGACCTGTCCATGGCGCACGAGCCGGCGCGCCGCGCTGAGCTGGGCTCTCGACCAGCGCCAGTGGATAGAGGCGCAGATCGCGAGGGCGGGCCCGCCGGAGCCGTTCGCCCCGGGCGGGGCAATTCCGCTCGAAGGCCGCGACGTCCGAATCGCCTGGCGCGAGGGTTGGCGGCGGACGCCCGAGCTCGTTGGCGATGAACTGCGCTGCGGCGGTCCCGAACGCGGCGTGCCCGGCCGGGTCGAATCCTTCCTCAAGCGCCGCGCGCGGGACGTGATGTCGGCCGATATAGCCGAGTTTGCCGTCGCCGCAGGAGCGAGCCCGCGTTCGGTGACGATCGGAGACGCGGCGACGCGGTGGGGCAGCTGCTCCTCGCAAGGGCGGATCCGGATGAATTGGCGGCTCATTCTCGCCCCGCCCGATGTGCGCCGGTACGTCGCCGCGCACGAGGTCGCTCACCTGATCCATCTGAACCACGGCGCGGACTTCAAGGCGCTCGAATCGCGCCTGTTCGGTCCCGGCGTGGCCGAGGCGAAAGCGGCGCTACGCCGCCTCGGGCCGCGGCTGCGAAGGATCGGCCGGCACTGACCGCGGATTGGGCGGGGGCTGCGGCTGGGGCTGATTCTGGACCGGCGGCGGGTAAGGCTGCGGCTGGCGCGGCGGGTACGGCGGCGGCCGCCGCGGCGGTTGCTGCTGCGGCGGAAATGCCTGGTCGAGCTCCTGCTGCGTCGGCGGCCCGGTTCCTTCCGGATTGACCATCTGCTGTTGCTGCGGCTGTGGCTGTGGATTTTCGTTCGACGGAGTCCCCAGCGGCATTCCGTTCTGGTCGACGAGTGGCCCGGTGTCGTTGATGTCGACCGGCTGGTCGCCGTAAATTTCTTCCTCAGGCGTCAATTGCCAGTCGGGCATCGGCACCTGCGTCTGGAATTGCTCGACGGGACGGTTGGCGACGGCGACCATCATGAAATCGTGGAACGCGCGTGCGGGCGCCGTACCGCCCTGGAGGCCCGGCACAGGCTTCGCATCGTCGCGGCCCATCCAAACGCCGGTGGTGAGCCCGCTCGAATAGCCGATGAACCAGCCGTCCTTGTTCAGCGTCGTCGTGCCGGTCTTGCCTGCCACGGGGCGTCCGATCTGCGCCGCGCGTCCCGTGCCCGAAAGCACCGCGGACTGAAGAAGGTCCATCATCTCGGCCGCAACCCAAGGCGCGACGAGCACGCGGCTTTCGTCATTGTCGTGCTGATAGAGGATGCGCCCGTCGGGCGTGACGACGCGAAGGATTCCGAATGGAGTCACGGCAACGCCATTGTCGGCGACCGATGCAAAGGCCCGGGTCATCTCGATCAGCCGGACGTCGCTGGAGCCCAGGACCATCGACGGATAGGTCGAGATCGGCGTGGTGATCCCGAACCGTCGCGCCATGTCCGCGATCGTCGAGAAGCCGACCTGCTGGCCGATCTTCGCGCTGACCGTGTTGATCGACCGTGAAAAAGCTTCACGAAGCGTCACCGGGCCGAGGTTCGTCCGCTCCGAGTTGCGCGGAGTCCAGCCGTCGATCGTGACCGGCTCATCGACGATCGTGTCGGTCGGCTTCATCCCCGATTCCATGGCGGTCAGATAAACGAACAGCTTGAACGCCGATCCGGGCTGCCGCTCAGCCTGCGTCGCTCGATCGTAGATCGACGCGACATAGTCTTTGCCGCCGACCAGTGCGCGAACGGCCCCGTCATGGTCGATTGCGACCAGCGCGCCCTGAGCGCCATCGGGCGCATTGGCGCGAACGGCCTTGTCCGCGGCGACCTGCATTCCGGGATCGAGCGTCGTCCAGACGTCGATTGGATCGGTCGTCTGGTCGATCAGCGTGTCCAGCTGGGGCAGCGCCCAGTCGGTGAAGTAGCGGACGCTGTTGTTGTTCGTCGTCTGCTGGATTCGCACCTGCGCCGGATTGGCCTGGCTTGCCTCCTCCTGCGAGATGAATCCATTCCTCGCCATCGTCTCGAGGACGACGCCGGACCGGTCCCTCGCCGCCTCCAAATCGGCGGTCGGCGCATAGTTGGACGGCGCCTTGACGAGGCCGGCGAGAATCGCCGCTTCGCCGAGGCTCAGATGGTCCGCCCCGTGGCCGAAGAACTTCCGCGAGGCGGCATCGATGCCATAGGCACCGCCGCCGAAGTAGACGCGGTTGAGGTAGAGCTCGAGAACCTGGTCCTTGCTGAACTTGCGTTCGAGCGCGAGCGCCAGGATGCCTTCCTTGATCTTGCGAACGAAGTTGCGGTTGTTGGTCAGGAAGATGTTGCGGGCGAGCTGCTGCGTGAGCGTCGAGCCGCCCTGGCGCCAGTGGCCGCTCGTGATCCTGACCTGGATCGAGCGCGCGATTCCGATCGGGTCGACGCCGATATGACTGCGGAAGCGCCGGTCTTCGGTCGAGATGATCGCTGCCCGCATCTCCGGGGGGATCTGGTCGTACGGCAGCCAGCGGCCGAAGCTCGGCCCGAGCGAAAGCAGCACCTGGCCGTTGGCCGCGCGCACGCGGATCATCTGGCCAAGGTCGTTGCGTTTGGTGAGATCGGAATAGCTCGGCAGGTAGGCGGACGCGACCGCGACGGCGACGACCAAAGCGAGCACGCCGACGAGCGCGGCATAAGCGAGGCCTTTGAGCAGGCCGATCAAAGTGGAGCGGTTTCCAGAACCGGCTTGCGGATTTTTGCGGGCCATTCGGTTGCCGGGGATAGAAAGCTGCGCGGTGCGCGACAATAGGGCTGCAGTCGACCGCTCCTTCCAGGTGCCTGTGGCCGGCTCGCCGACCGACGGCAGCGCGTGCACCATCTAAGGTTAGTTGCCGATTAACCCCGTTTTAGCGTGTCGTCCGCTAGTTGCCGAACCATGGGCGGCTTCAAACCTTGTGCCCTGCTGCTTGCGGCTGCTGCTGCGACCGTCGCTGGGGTCATGCCTGCGCGCGGGCAATGCCGCTTGTGCTCGAAGCCGACGACCGCTTTGTCCCAGTCCGCCGACAGCGACGGCATCGACCTCCAGATCCAGACGAGCCTGGACTTCGGTCGGCTGATCCTCGGCAGCGACGGCCAGGGAGCCGCGGTCATTCGCCCCGACGGGTCGGTCAGCGCGCAGGGTGCGCTCGCGGGCGTGAGCGCTCGGGCAATGGTCGGTACTGCCGTCGTTCACGGAACGGCCGGACGCGCGATCCGGGTCGAGCTTCCGCTGCGGATCGAGCTCTATTCCCTGAGCGGCGGGCGAATCACGCTCGACCAACTGGTCAGCGATCTTCCATCGATCCCGCGACTCGATTCGGCGGGCAACCTCACTTTCCGATTCGGCGGCCGCGTTACGGTCACTGGGAATTCGGAAGGAAGCTATCGCGGCGACATGCCGATCACCGTCGAATACCAATAGGGACACGCACGCTGGAAGCCGGTCCGATCCGGACGAAAGACTAAGAGCGCGTTTACCAATCCCTTGAGGGAAGCCGTAAGCGGCCACGGTTAATAGGCACATCACGGGTGACCGGACTGAATGCTCGGACAGCCGCCAAACTGATATGAACCAGTGGGGATGTACACAATGAGCAAATTCCTTCGTTTGACGGCGCTCGCGGCGACTGCCGCTCTGGCCTTCACGGCGACCGAGGCAGCGGCTGCTCCGGTTAACGCCACCACGAATGCGACCGCGCATGCGCGCATTCTTCGTCCGCTGACCCTGACCAGCACCCAGAACCTGGATCTCGGTGACATCGTCCTGAGCGGAGCTGCTCCGTTCACGGCGACGGTCGGAATCAACAAGGCTGGCACGTTCAACTGCGACGGCAACAGCGGCAACGTGACCTGCTCGGGCACCGAGCAGACCGCCATCTACAATGTGTCGGGCACGAAGTCGCAGCCGGTGACCATTGCAGCCGGCAACGTCACGCTGAGCGACGGCGCGGGCAACAACCTGACGCTGACCCCGGACTTCAACGCGTCGCTGACGCTGGCGAACTCGGGCGCGCCGGGCAGCAACTTCAACGTCGGTGGCTCGATCACCGTCGCGGACACGACTCCCGACGGCGTCTACACCGGTACCTTCGCGGTGACCGCCGACTATCAGTAATTGCGTAGACGCCGCGGCAGTGCCGCAGCGGAACGGAAGGGTCGTCGGGTTTCCGGCGGCCCTTTCTTTTTGGGGCCGCGTGAGGGCGCAGTAGGCCGCTCATCCCACGCTTTGCGGAACATGGTTGAGAGAAAATAAACCATTTCGGTGGAAACGCTTCCTATTTGCCGCTCGGGGAAAGCGAAGAATGCTCGGCCGACGACGATCGCGATGGCTGCTGTCTGCGCTGCTGGCGTGCAGCGTCGTGGCGCCTGCGTTCGCGGCAACCCAGAACGCGACGGTGAGCGCGAACGTGGTTCGGCCGCTGACGCTGGCGTCGCAGCAGAACCTCGATCTCGGCACCATCACGCTCAGTCTCGGCACCTGGTCGGGTGCTACCGTCGGCATCTCGCGCGCCGGTGTGTTCAGCTGCAGCACGAAAGTCATCTGCACCGGCGTCCCGCAAGTGGCGAAGTACAAAGTCACAGGCACGAACAAGATGGTCGTCCTGGTGACCGCCCCCAATGTGACGATGGTCAATCAGGCGGACCCGACGCAGACGCTGACGCTCACGGTCGACAGTCCGGGTCAGATCCTGCTGACCTCCTCGGGCGAGCCCGGGGTGACGTTCGGCATCGGCGGATCTGTGATTCTGAGCTCGACGACGTCGACCGGCGACTACACCGGCACCTTCAACGTCACCGTCGATTATCAATGATTGGTGAGCCGCGCTCGCCCGCGAAAAATGCTCATGGTTGACCGAAAATAAACCATTCCGGAGCTAGAACGGCGGGGATCGCTCCGAAGCGGAGCAGAGTGGGGATCGCCGACATGTTCGCTTTCAAAAGACGGATCGTAACCTCCGCAGTCGCTGTCTTGATTGCCTCGTTCGGGCCGCCAGCGAGCGCCGGCGTCGGCGACCTGCTGGTCGCACCGACGCGCATCATCCTCGATGGGCGCAGGGGCACCGAGATCATCCTGAACAATGTCGGCGACGAGCCGGCGACCTACCGCATCTCGGTCGAATTTCGGCGGATGACGCCGGACGGACAATTGGTTGAGGTCACCGATCCGACACCGCAGGAGAAAGCGGCGGCGGACATGATCGTCTATGCGCCGCGTCGCGTTACGCTCGCTCCGCACGAGCCGCAGTCGATCCGCATCGCCGCCCGCGCGCCGCAGGGCCTGCCCGACGGCGAATACCGAGTGCACCTGCTGTTCCGCGCCATCCCGCCGGCGACGCCCGTCGCCCCGACCAACGGCGAGCCGGTGAAGGGCCTGCACCTCCAGCTCATCCCGATCTACGGCGTGACCATCCCGGTCATCGTCCGGCTCGGCAACCTCCAGGCGACGGCCGGCATTTCGAATGTCGAGCTCGACAAGAAGGACGGCAAGCCCGAGATCGGCCTCGACCTCGACCGCGCCGGCACTCGCTCGACCTTCGGCGAAGTGCTGGTGCTGAAGCCAGGCGTCAAGGACCCGATCGCGATCCAGAAGTCGGTCGCGGTCTATACCGAGCTTGGCAAGCGCCACGTCGAGATCCCGGTCGACGAGAATTACAAGGGCGAGCTCACCGGCCCCGTCACGGTCCAATATTTCGAGACCTACGACGACGGAAACCAGAAGATGGCCGAAACCCAGGCGGTGCTGAAGTAGGGCGCCGGAGCCAGGCGAAGAGGCTCAATCGTGCTCGGCGGCCGCATCTGGCTGCGCAAGGCGGCGGTGCTGCTGGCGTTCTGCGCCGGCAGCGTCGGCGCATCTGCGCCCCCGCCTGTGCATGCCCCCGCCTGGACCGCCGATCCCGACGATCAGTTCCTCCTTGACGTCCATATCCGCCAGTTGCGGCTCGGCGATGGAGTGCGCGCCTACAACACGCCTGAGGGCACATGTGTCGTCTTAGGCGACTTTTTGACGACGCTCGACGTGCCGATGCACGTGGATCTTTCGGCAAGGAAGGCGAGCGGGTGGGCGTTTAGCGAATCCAACCGAATCTCGATCGACTATGGCGCCCTGACCGCCACTTACGGCGGAAAAAGCGAGGCGATCGCGCCCGGAACCATCCGTGAAACGCCCGAAGGCTGGTGCGTCCAGGCAACCGCGCTGTCGCGCTGGTTCGGAATCGGCGTGAAGCCCGTCACCGCAGGCTCGGTGCTGGTCCTGCAATCGCAAACCAAGCTACCGGTCGAGCTGGCGATGGAGCGCCAGGTTCGCGCAGCGTCGATTCATCCGGCAAAATTCGATCTCTCGAGCCTGCCCCAGGTGCGAATCCCGTATCGGATGTGGCGCTCTCCGGCGCTCGACTTCGTGGTCAGCGCCGGCGTGACCTATCGCGCAAGCGACGGGCTCGTCGTCGATCGCCAGTCGTCGGTCTATGCGGCGGGCGAGATCGCCGATCTCTCTTACGATGCGCAGGTGTCGACCAACCGGACGGGGAAACCCTCGAGCCTTCGCGTGCGCGCCTATCGCTCCGACCCCGACGGCCATTTGCTCGGGCCGGCGCAGGCAACGCATTTCGGAATCGGCGATGTCGAAGGCTTCGACAGCAAACTGACGGGCTCGTCCGCCTTCGGACGCGGCGCGGTCATCACCAATCGGCCGCTCGCGACCCAAAGCGCGTTCGACCAGACCCGCTTCGAGGGCGATCTTCCCGCCGGGTGGGAGGCCGAGCTCTATCGCAACGACGAATTGCTCGGCTTTGCCAAGCCGACTGCCGATCAACGCTATGTGTTTGACAATGTGCAGCTTCTATACGGCGACAATCGCATCCGCATCGTGCTCTACGGCCCGCAAGGCCAGGTCCGAAGCCGCGAGGAAACCATCAACGTCGGCGAGGACAACGCCCCGCCGGGCAAGACCTGGTACTGGGCCGGCGTCAATCAGCCCAACCGCGACCTCTTCATGCTCGAAAAGCCGCCCGATGGCCAGAATTTGCCCAGGGCACAGGCAACAATAGCGCTTGAGCACGGCCTCGACGACCGAACGTCGGTGGCCGCGCTTGCGCGTGAGATGTTGATCGGTGACCAGCATCTGACCTTCGTCGAAGGCACGCTCAGGCGATCGATCGGACCGGCGCTGGTCGAGGTCGGTGTCGCCCACGAATCGAATGGCGGGATGGCGGCGCGCGCCCAGTTGCTGGGCAAGTTCGGCAGCGTGAACGTCAATGCGCAAGCGCTTCTTGCAAATGATTTTCATTTGAACGGGGGCCAGGTCGAGACCATCCGCGACTATTCGCTCGCCCTCGATGCGCCCTTCCATGTCGGGCGAACCGTCCTCCCGGCACACGCCGATGTGCACCTCACCGACCGTATCGACGGCACGAAGCAACTCGACGCGGCCGCGCGACTATCGGCGAACTTTCAGCGCTTCGATCTTGCGACCGTCGTCCGTTACCAGCAGCAATTCGTCCCGAGCGGCGAGCATGTCGCGCCGGTAACGAGCCTGGACTTCATCGGCAGCGGGCATGTCGGTGACATTCGCCTGCGCGGTACGACGACGTTCAACGTCTCGCCCAGGTCCCGCCTCCAGGCTGCCGAGCTCGAAGCTTATTGGTCGGCAAGCGAGAATGTCGATTGGGACGGGGACCTCATTTACGAAACCGATTCCCATCGGGCGAATGCGCGGCTGTCCTATATCCGCCGCTTCGACAGCATGGCGGTCGCACTGACGGGCGAAGCAGCCTCCGACGGATCGTTCGCGTTCGGTCTCAACGTCAATTTCTCGCTCGATCCCGGCCACGGCTTCACGCTTTCGCGCCGGCCGCTTGCGCAAGCGGGCGAGGTTCACGCCCTCGTCTATCGCGATCTCAACGACAATGGCATTCACGATGCCGGCGAACCGCTCGAGAAAGGGGCGGTCGTGACCACCGGAACGCACCAGGCGGAACGGCCCACCGACACGAACGGTTCGGTCCTCGTCGGCGGGCTCGCGCCGTTTCAGCCCATCGCCGTCGGGGTCGACGTATCCAGCCTTGGGGATCCGATGCTGACGCCGAAGAAGGCGCTCCAGGTTGTCGTCCCGCGCCCCGGCGTGCCCGCGGAAGTCCAGATCGGGCTCGTCGGTGGCGGCGATGTCGAAGGCGCGCTCATCAAGAGCGGCGGTCTCGGATTCGAAGGCGTGAGCCTCGAGCTCGTCGATGCGAACGGCAAGCTGGTCGGCACCAGCATGACCGACTTCGATGGCTTCTTCCTGTTCGAACGCGTGCCCTACGGCGCCTACACTATCCGGGTCGCCAAGGATTCGGCGTCGGCGGCGAAGATCAGCGCCGATCTCGGCATCCATTTCGAGATCACGCCCGACAAGGCCGTGATCCGGCTGGGGAGCATCCAGGCGATACCGCAGGCACATCTCGCGGACGCCGGTTCGGCGGCGCCCAGGCCCGCTCTCCACTAAGCTTCAGGATCGAAGAGCCCGCAACGTGCCGGCTGCGCTGGCGCGCCGATCAAATGCAGCGAATTCACTGAATTAGCTCGGATTTTTGATGGTGCGGTCGAGAAGACTCGAACTTCCACGGCCTTTCGGCCACAGCGACCTCAACGCTGCGCGTCTACCAGTTCCGCCACGACCGCACGTCATTGGATGAACCGGCTCGAAGCGCCGGCACTGGCAAGGCGCGGCCCCTAGCAAAGCGATTCCCGCGGCGCAATGCCGGCGCCGCCAAGCCAAATCTGCTCCACAACGGTACAATGCTTAAAGCGCTGTTTACCATTATGAACGGATTGCGTTACGTCACCACGCGATGCTTTGGTTCGTTGCCGCCACCATTTCCGCCGCCGCGCCTGTCGCGAGTCACCCGCCAGCCGTCGTGGTCCAGGCGACGGCGACGGTGCGAATCATCTCCGGGGTCCGGCTAAGGCTCGATTCGGCGATCAATGCCGACGCGCCGCCTGCTCATGACGCTACCGTTACGACCGACGGAAGCGCGCACCCGGCCCGCCTCATCGAATTCCAATAGGCTTAGCCGGCCTTTGTGCCGAGGGTGATGGTCAGCTCGTCGCCGCCCGGAGGGACATTGACCTCGGCGCTGTTGAAGCTGGCACTCGCGCCGGCGGGGAGCGAACGCGCAGGCGGAGCAATGGTCCAACTATAGACGATCTTCCCGGCCTTGGTCTTGAGCTGTGCTTCCAGCGGCGGAACTTCCTGGGACTTGCCGGTCGGATTGATGACCCGTCCGGTCACCGTCAGCAACTCGTTGCCGCTTTCGAGGCGTTGCCGGTCCATGTGGGTAGTCACCAGTGCCAGCGGGCTCGTTCCGAGCTCGGCCAGGCCAAGACGCGCCTTGAATTCCGGCGGCGCCACGAACCAGAAGGCGGCCGCAAGCAGGATCACGACGATAACGACGATCAAGATGGACAGGATTGGAT
>DATCJM010000377.1:0-3246 GCA_036562805.1 Sphingomicrobium sp. | reverse complement strand
CAAAGCCCTTGATCGTCCAGGCGATAAACAGCGTCGGGACGTCGTCATCGGCCCCGTCGAACGCTTGCGTGAGCGTCTCCATGCAATGGCCGCCGAGATCGGTGAACAGCGCCGCCAGCGCCGCGTCGTCGTGCTCTTTGAGGAACGGAGCGGCCTTGTTGCCGACCTCCCCGTCGATCCGCGCCCGCCACGCCCCGCCGCCCTGATAATGAAGCGCCGAGAGCTCTGCGTTCGACAGCTGCTCGAACCAGTCCTTGAGCGCCCGATTGCCGTCGAGCGCCGCACGCAGCTTCTTGCCGTATCGCAGCTCGACCACCCGCCAGCCGCAGCTGCGAAAAATCTCGTCGAACCGCTCGAACATCCGATCCGCGCTGGTCGCATCGAGGCTCTGGCGATTGTAGTCGACGATCCACCACAGGTTGCGCACGTCGTGCTTCGCACCCTCGATAATCGCTTCGTAGATATTGCCCTCGTCGAGTTCGGCATCGCCGATGAGCGCGACGAAGCGGCCGCGGTCGGCATCGTCGAGCCAGCCACGGGCGGTGAGATAATCCTGCACCAGGCTGGCAAAGAGCGTGACCGCGACGCCGAGGCCGACCGAGCCTGTCGAGAAATCGACCGGGATCCTGTCCTTGGTCCTGCTCGGATAGCTCTGCGCGCCGCCGAAGGCGCGGAAATTCTCCAGCGCCTCGCGGCTTTGCGTGCCTAGCAGATAGTGGATAGCGTGGAGCACCGGCCCGGCATGCGGCTTCACCGCGACGCGGTCGTTGGGCCCGAGCGCATGGAAATAGAGCGCGGCCATGATCGCCGTCATCGACGCGCAGCTCGCCTGGTGCCCACCGACCTTCAGCCCGTCGTCGTTAGGCCGGACATGGTTGGCGTGGTGGATCGTCCAGGCCGAGAGCCAGCGCAGCCGCTCCTCGAGGATCTTCAGGGTTTCGGTATCGGTGGCGACAGTCTTGAGCACACGAAAACTCCGTTCGGGCTGAGCTCGTCGAAGCCCTGTTCCTCTTGACCCACTAAGGAGAAATGCAGTCCTTCGACAAGCTCAGGACGAACGGAAGTCGGACTAGGCCTCCGGAAGCGGCTGGAAGGCGTCGATCGCATCGAAGATCGCGGAGATGGCTCCGCGTTCGCCTTGCGTCAGCTCGGGTCGCCATATGTCGAACAGCAGGATGATGCGGGTTTTGCCGGTCGGGTTCTTCGCCTCATGTTCCATGCTGTCGTCGAAGATCAGCAGCTTGCCCTCTTCGAGCTCGCGCGTCTCGTTGCCGACGCGCAGCCAGCAGCCCTTCGGCACGATCAGCGGCAAGTGGCAGATCAGACGGCAGTTGAGCATTCCGCTGTGCGGCGGAATGTGCGCGCCAGGCTCGAGACGGGAGAAGAGGGCGGCGGGCGTGCGGCGGCCGATGCGCGTGAGCGGGACGCTGTCGAGCGCCTCGACCGTACGCGGGCATCGGCGCGCGACTTCCGGCACCAGCTTGCCGTCGCGCCACAGATAGAGCGCGCTCCAGCTCGGATCATTGTTGAGATTGTGGAACCGCTTGCGTGGCCGGTTCGGCTTGTCCTCGACATAGGGGCGGAAGTCCGCGCCCTGTTCGAGCAGCGCCAGCAGCTCCTCGCGGATTGCCGGCGTTGCCGCTTCCAGCTCGGCGACCCAGTCGAACGCCTCGCTGTTGAAGAACTGGCGGTGGGCGAGATAGGGATAATAAAGAACCGCCGGCTGCTGGAGGTAGATCGTCCGATCCCCTTTGAGCATCTCCAGCGCATGCTCCAGGCGAACTCGCGCGGCGCAATCCTCAGGGCGGTACTGCGCAACGGCCTGGTCGAGCGACTGGCGAAACTCGCAGGCACGCCGCTGGATGAAGGCCTCCGCAGTGCGGAGCCGCCCGACGTTTGCCGGCTCCGCAAAGCCCGCCTGTGCGGCCTTCACCGCCGCCTGGTAGAAGGACATCGCGCCTTTGGGGTCGCCGCTTCGGGCAAGCTCGTCGCCGCGGTCGAGAAATGCCGCAACGCTCGGCCGCTGCGGCGCTGTGCTCAAGCCGCCTCGACCTCGCGTTCGTCGTCGAACTTGGCCTGCGCGGCGTGGATGGCCTCGACATTGTCCAGCGCCCAGGTGGCGAGGCCGCAGATCGGCTTCTGCAGCGACTGCCCAAGTTCGGTTAGCGCATAATCGACGCGCGGCGGGATCGACGGGGTCACGGTCCGGCTGACGAGCCCGTCGCGCTCGAGGTTGCGCAGCGTCAGCGTCAGCATCCGCTGCGACACGCTCGGGATCTCGCGGCGAAGCTCGTTGAAGCGGCGCGGGCCGCTACCGAGCGTTTGCACGACGAGGACCGTCCATTTGTCGCCGATTCGCGAGAGCAGGGTGCTGATTGTGCGGCACACCGGGCTCGAAGGATCTCTCATCTCGGCAGTCACCTCTTTGTTACCGTCTCACATATTTGTTCGCGGACCACAAAAAAGTGCGTTCTTGCGGGCCGCCGGACGGTGGTTATTTAGGGTGCCTCGGTAACAAATCCATACCAAGGAGGCAATAGTGACCATCCTTCACATCGACGCCAGCATCAATGGCGAGAACAGCGCGAGCCGGGCGATCAGCCGTTCGGTCGTCGACCAACTGACGATCGAGCGCGGCGGCGCCGATGTCGTCTATCGCGACCTCGCCGCTTACCCGCTGCCGCACCTGACACTCGATGCCTTCGCCGACACGTCGGTGCTCGACGAGTTCCTCGCCGCCGATACGGTCGTAATCGGTGCGCCGATGTACAATTTCACGCTCCCGACCCAGCTCAAGGCGTGGATCGACCGCATCGTCTTGGCCGGCAAGACCTTCCGCTACACCGAAAATGGCCCGGAAGGCCTCGCAACCGGCAAGCGCGTGATTGTCGCCCTCGCGCGCGGCGGCTTCTACAATCAGGGCTCGCCCGCAAGCGCGCTCGAGCATCTTGAGACCTATCTGCGCGGAATCTTCAACTTCATCGGGATCGAACCCGAGTTCGTCGCTGCGGACGGTCTGGCCGTCAGCCCCGAGCAGCGTGACGAATCGATCAAGCTCGCTTTGGGCCAGGCCGTGCGGCTCGCGGCCTAAGCGACGTCAATTCGTGGACCGGAGGCGGGAAGCGTGCGTTTTCCGTGCTGAAGGAGAACGACGATGAGCGAACTCGACGCCAAGGACCGCGAAGAATTGAAGGACAGCGATTACGCATTTCCGGACAAGCGCAAGGAGCCGCTGAACGACGCCGA
>DATCJM010000375.1:0-6636 GCA_036562805.1 Sphingomicrobium sp. | reverse complement strand
GTCTTGTCCAGTGCGCGAGCCACGCTGGGATCGTCGGCGACAGTAACCACCGCGGGGTCGAACGCCGACCACAGGAGCCGCGTTTCACTGTCCGGGTCGAGCGGCACGTGGACGATTGCAGTGCCGCGGGTCAAAGCTAGTTGAACGACCTCTGCGGTTCCTCCGCGACCGCGCGGCGGCTTGCCGTCCCAGATCGCTATCAGCACGTCGCAATGCGCGACCGTCGCCCGGCCGGTCATCACATAGGCGTCCATGCTGTCGGTCGGATCGCCCGGAAGCTCGAGGAGGCAGGTCGAACGGCCGAGCAGCCAATCGAAGCGCTCGCGGGCACCGTGGTTGGCGAGGCTTTCGCGATAATGTTCGCGAGCGAAGGGCAGGATCGCCTGGAGCTCCCAGCCGAGCTCGAGCGCAAGCTCGGCCGCGATCTGGTCGGCGCCATCGGCGATCGGAGACACGAACCGCAGCCGGGGAGCTCCCGCGGCAAAGCACTCCCGCTCGCGCTCCAGAAGCGCGCGCCCCCCTTCCTCGATCAGCAGCAGGGTCTGGCGGACTCGCTCCCGAAGACGCGCGACGTCGCCGGCCTCCACGACTTCCGCGCGATGACCGGTGACGCCGACGGCAAGGACGAAGGGGACGGCTGGCGGCGAGCGCCGGGCTTGTTCTTGGATCAATCCACCTTTGTGTCTTGGGTTACACGTCGAGAAGCCGTCACCCGCCAGATGATCAACGCAAGCACAAGCACGGCAACCGCGACTTCAACTGCGATACCGAGAGGACTGGTGAGGAAATCCTGGACGCCGGTAGTCCCCCCGCCGCCGTTTTTGATGATCGGATCGAGCTTCTTCGCGCCCTTGAAGGTGAGTGTATATTTGTAGTCGGCTAGGGTCGCGTTCGTATCCACGACGACCAATTGTCCGTTGTTCACCGTCGCACTGAAATCGGCCGTGTCGCAACCATTCGGGTTTTTAATATTGACCGCACAGAACGCGTCCGCCCCGTTCGCCGGGAATGATATTCCCGCCGAGTTTCCGGGCAGGCTGAACGTCAGCGTTGCGTGGTCGTTATAGGCTACTTGGATCAGCGGATAATGCGCGGGTCCGCCCGCCACCCCGCCGTTGACACTCATGTACCAGTCCATGCCCGTAACCGGCGAGCCCTTTGGAGTGAGCTCGATTTTGAACGGGTCCATCGGATGTGTCGTCATGGTCTAACCCCCTTTCAGATGATCAGGCGCCGCCGCCGCCGCCGTTCTTGATGATCGGATCCCAGCTAACGCGTTCGCCACCGCCCGCGGATGTTTTCTCGAAGTTGAGCGTAAACGACCAATCCTCCTCGCGCGGATTCTCGTTGCGCACGATCAATCTCTCGCCGTCGTCGCACACGCACATTGGGTCGATGACGCTGTAATCGCTCGGGCTGCTCCCATCCGGACAGGTCGGATGTTGCGGGTCGTGCACCTTGGCGACCCACATCGCATCCTCAGGCGATCGCGGAAATTTCAGCCCCTCGCCCGTCTGGTCGTCGATGTCGAACTCGACAAGATGATAGTCGTGCTTGCGCATGTGGTGATCGTCTTTGTTGAAGGCGAAGTGGCCGCTGGCTCCGCTCCATACTTGGGAATCGGGCGAGAAGCTGAAGCCGTCGCCGTCCTTCCTCGCTGTGACGGTCACCTGATGCATGTGTCCTTTGGGTTTCGGCATGGTCCCCTCCTTGTCCCTGATCACCAATCCAGCTGGCGATAGCCTATAGCATTAAGGTGGCCGACGAGTTGCTGGGCGTGGCCACCGTCGCCCAGCCGCTGCAGCAGCGCCACCCTGTCCGCCATGTTCTGCGGGCGTTCAGCAACATTGTTGGACAAAAGCCCTGCTGCTGCGCGCCACGACGATTGGGCGCCGGCTACGTCCCCGCTCCGCTGCTGGATGTCGCCAAGGATGCGTAGTGCGCGGGCGACTTGGAGGCTGTCCTCTTGGCGGTCGAAGCTGCGAACGTTCTTCGCTGCGGCTACGGCACGGTTGGCAAGTTGCGTGGCTTGTGGCCAATCGTGGACCGAGGAAGCGACCTGCGCTTTGGTCATGAGGCACAACCGCGTTAGCGTCTGGAAATCGACGACTGACCGGTTCGTCGCGTTCAACTTGTCGACGTAGGCGCAGCCGGCGTTGACCTGCGCGCTGGCACCCGCGGAATTGCCTGAAGCAAGAAGCACGACCGCGAAATTCAGCTTCGCCGCCGCGGCATCGTTGATCCAGCTGGTATTGCCGGGCTCGCTCGGAACGAGCTCATCCCCGATTTGCGTCGCTATCGTGAGTTGCTCGATCGCGCCGGCCGAATCGCCGCTCGCGGCGAGCAATTGGGCGAGCTTGCACCGCGCGGTGACCATGCCCTCCCTGTCGCGGACGTCCCCGGTCTTGCGCGCCAACTGATCGAGTAGTGACACTTGCTGCTCGCGGTGCGCAGTCGCATCCGCGATATGCCCGCTGGCAAACTCGCCGTCGGCGAGCCAGGCGAGGGAAGCCGCAACAGAGCCTATGTAGTCCGAGTTGCTCCGATCGATCGATGCGACCGCCTGGATGGTCTGCAGGGCGCCTGCAAACTGCCGCACGGCCTCATCATAGTGCCGCTCGTAATAGAGGACCACGCCGAGATCGGTGTCCGCATATTGTTCTTCCATCCGATACTTGAGGTTGTCCGGCTGGAGCTGGATCATGCGGTCCGCAAGCGCCTTGTACTGGCGGAGCCGGACTTCGGCGCCATGCAAATCGCCGCGTTGTCTTGCGAGATCGCCGACCCAAAAGACATTCTGTGCGTGCTCGTATAGCCGCTCGGGGTCCTCGCGATCGCGGCGCACAGCTTCGGCCGTACCGGTCATCGCTTCGGTATAAAGTCGATTCGCCTCATTGAGATTGCCTCGCGCATTCGCGACTTCGCCCATCAGGCTCAGCGCCCGTGACCGCTGCAAGAGCGCCGCGTCCGGGAGCTCGCTGGTGTCCTGCTTGCGGTAATAAGCGAGCACGCGCGATCCGACGCCGTCGAGCGCGTCGAGCCGACCGATCGGCTCCAGCTTGTCCTTGAGGTCGCCAAGCATGAACGCGACGAGCCCTTCGGCCTGCCGCCTTTGCTCGCGGGCCGCGTCGCGGGCCTGGATCGCGGTAACGGCAAGCGTGCTGGTGATCGCCATGCCCGCAAGCGACGCCGCCGCGAGCATCGCAAGCCGGCGCTGCCGCCGGGTCGTCTCGCGCTGGAGGAGATCGTCGAGGCCGACGCCGAGCATGCCCGCAATGAGCTTCAGCAGACCGAGCCGTCGCGCCTCGCCTTCGCCGCGGAGATCGGCGGCAAGCGGCTCCGCACGCCTCGCTGTCGGGCGCCCGCGGCGGTCGAACTTGTGCCGCAGCGCCGGGGGGAAGCATTCCTCGGCCTCGCGCCCCGGCATATCGCTCGCGAACGGCTCTCCTGCGGCAATCGCAGCGAGCACGCAGCCATCCGGGCGCGTGCGTTTGAAGGTCTCGATCTCCGCGTTGGTCCACCGGGACTTCGCGGCCGCGGGCGAGCACAAGACGATCAGAAACTGCGAATTGGCCAGCGCTTCTTCGATTTCCTCACCGAGGTCGTCGGCGGCCGCGAGCTCATGCTGGTCGCGGAATATCGGCGTCAGCCGTTTCGGAACTACGCCGTTCTCGGTCAGCTTGCCCGCTAGAGTGCCAGGGACCCGGAAGCCTTCGATCTGGGAGTGTAGCCACTCGGCAATCTGCTCGTCTTCGTGACTGTAGCTAAGGAACGCGAAATATCGCGCCCGCTTGCGCCGAAAGGCCCCCAAGCGCCGTGGCGAGCTTCGCGCGGCGCGGTTGATGGCGGGCAGTTGGACAAGTTTGTTCATTCGCCGCCCCCAGCGAGTCCGTTAACCAGGTTATCATAGGAGGATAGGCTTGGCCTAGCTTTGCCGTGCCGGTCCAAGCGCTTATATGCGCCAGGCAGAGGCATTGATGACTTCCATTCGTCCCTGGCGCGATATCGAGCGGCGCAAGTCGCGGCAGATCATGGTCGGCTCCGTCCCGGTGGGCGGAGACGCGCCGATCAGCGTCCAGACCATGACCAACACACCGACCGAGGACGCTAAGGCGACCATCGACCAGATCCGTCGCTGCGAGGATGCGGGCGCCGACATCGTTCGTGTGTCCTGCCCGACGGCCGATGCGACCGCGGCGCTGAAGGAGATCGTGCGCGCGGCTCGAGTGCCGATCGTCGCGGACATTCACTTCCACTATAAGCGCGCGCTCGAGGCCGCGGACGCGGGAGCGGCATGCCTGCGCATCAATCCGGGAAACATCGGCTCGGAAGAGCGCGTCCGCGAGGTGATCGCCGCAGCGCGTGCCAACGGCTGCGCGATCCGGATCGGCGTCAACGCCGGAAGCCTGGAGAAAGACCTTCTCGAGAAATATGGCGAGCCGTGTCCGGAGGCCCTGGTCGAGAGTGCGCTCGACCACATCCGAATCCTCGAGGACCATGGCTTCCGCCAATATAAGGTCGCGGTGAAGGCCAGCGACGTCTTCCTGGCCGTGGCGGCCTACCAACAGCTGGCAGGCGAGGTCGACTGCCCATTGCACCTCGGCATTACCGAGGCCGGCGGGCTCATCGGCGGCACGGTGAAATCGGCGATCGGCATGGGCAATCTACTCTGGGCGGGAATCGGCGACACCATCCGGGTTTCGCTTTCAGCCGAGCCGGAGGAGGAAATCCGCGTCGGCTACGAGATCCTCAAAGCCCTCGGCATCCGCAGCCGCGGCGTTCGCGTGGTGTCCTGCCCCTCCTGCGCCCGGCAGGGCTTTGACGTGATCCGAACCGTGGAAGCGCTCGAACAGCGGCTTCAGCACATCAAGACTCCGATGTCGCTCAGCGTCCTCGGCTGCGTCGTCAATGGGCCCGGCGAGGCGCGCGAGACCGACATCGGAATCACAGGCGGGGGCAACGGCACCCACATGGTCTACCTGTCCGGCGTCACCGATCACCATGTGAAGGATGGCGAGATGATCGACCATATCGTCAGGCTGGTCGAGGCAAAGGCCGCCGAGATCGAAGCCGCGGAAGCAGCCGCGCCCGCCCTCGACGCAGCCGAATAATCATTTCTTCATCACCGGCGCGCACGATCGGCGCCGTGATCAAGCTGTTGCTCCTTCTTGCCATCGGCGGCGCCGTCGCGAGTTCCCTTGCCGCGGCTCAGTCGCAGCCTCCGCTGCTGATCGACTCGGCTCCGCCGCCGGCTTCACTCGACGCCAGCGGCTGATCGCCGCTAAGCGCGGCGCGTGAACCGCGTCGCGCAACATCCCGGAAAAGCATTCGTCGTCGCCCTCGCCGCGGTCGCGCTCCTGTCGATCATGGACGCGGTGATGAAGCACCTCGTGCTCGTCATCGGCATCCTTGCGGTCAGCGTTTGGCGTTCGCTCGCGAATCTCGGCTTGAGCGCGGCGCTCTATCTTCCGCGACAGCTGCCGTGGCCGGATGCGACGACGCTCAAGATCCACATCGCGCGCGGCGTGCTGGGCACCGTAATGGCCTTTCTGTTCTTCTGGGGCATCGGCCGCGTGCCGCTCGCTCAAGCGATTGCGTTGACCTTCATCGGGCCGCTCATTGCGCTCGGGCTCGCGAGTGTGTTCCTCAAGGAGCAGATTGGCCCTCGGTCGGTGAGCGGGTCCGTCGTGGCATTTGCCGGTGTCCTCGTGATCATGTTCGGACAAGCGCATGCGCAAGTGGGAGAGCGGGTCCTCCTGGGATCCGCGGCGATCATCGGTTCGGCTCTGTGCTACGCGGGGAATATCGTGATCATGCGCCGGCAGGCGCTGGCCGCCCGCCCGCTGGAGATCAACTTTTTCCAATCGCTGACGGTGATGACGTGCTGGATCGCGGTCGTGCCGTTCGTCGGAATGCCCAGCGCTGCAGGCTGGCAGTGGACGTGGATCGCGGTCGCGGCAATCTTATCGACGAGCGGGAGCTTGCTCTACAGCTGGGCCTACGCGCGTGGCGAGGCGAGCTACCTCTCGGTTACGGAATATAGCGCCTTCATTTGGGCCTCCGCGCTCGGCTGGGTCATCTTTCACGAGGGAGTTTCGCTGTTCACGCTCGCCGGCGCTCTGCTCATCGTCGGCGGCTGCATCCTCGCTGCCCGGCCCAAGATCGCGGCGCCGCCGGAAATCGAGCTCGCCTGAACTTCCGTTGCCAACACTGAGCCTTTCCGACATTCCGCCAATTCGATCGAAAGGACGTCCAATGCCCTGGTTGTGGCTCATCATCGGCGGGTGCTTCGAGGTCGGATTCACCACCTCGCTCCGGTTCGTCGACGGTTTCCGGAACCTCCCATGGACCCTTGCTTTCCTGGCGTCGGTGGCGGTGAGCATGGGACTGCTCGAGGTGGCATCGCGATCGATCCCGATGGGGACCGCTTATGCGGTGTGGGGGGGCATCGGTGCAGTCGGCACGGTCATCGTCGGTATCCTTTGGTTCCCCGAGCCGTCGAGCACCATGCGCGTGCTCCTCATCCTTGCGATCGTTGCCGCGATCGCGGCGCTCAGACTTACGAACTAAGTTCGTCCATCAGCGCCAGCGCGTCGCCCATTGCCGCCGACGATGCTGTATTGTCGAAGATGCACC
>DATCJM010000362.1:0-6428 GCA_036562805.1 Sphingomicrobium sp. | reverse complement strand
CCATTTCACCGCGGCATAGATGGCCAGCGCGTCATTGCCGTCGACACGGAGGCCAGCAATTCCGTAGCCTACGGCCCGCTGTGCGAAGGTCGCGCGTTCGGCGCCCGCAATCCCGGAGAAGCTCGAGATCGCCCACTGGTTGTTCACCGTGGCGAGGATGACGGGCACATTATAGACTGCCGCGAACGTCATCGCGGAGTGGAAGTCGCCCTCCGCGGTCGCTCCATCGCCGACCCAGCCCATTGCGATGCGGCTGTCGCCCTTGATCGCCGCGCCCATCGCCCAGCCGACAGCCTGCGGGAATTGCGTCGCCAAATTGCCGGAGATCGAGAAGAATCCGTGTGCCTTGTCCGAATACATGATCGGCAGCTGCCGCCCCTGCAGCTTGTCGCCTTTGTTCGAATAGATCTGGCACATCATTTCCGTCAGCGGATAGCCGCGCGCGATGAGCAGGCCCTGCTGGCGGTAGGTCGGGAAGTGCATGTCCTCGCGATCGAGCGCCGCGGCGGCCGCGACGGCGATCGCCTCCTCACCGGTGCACTTCATGTAGAAGCTGGTCTTCCCCTGCCGCTGCGCGCGGTACATGCGGTCGTCGAAGATGCGCACGGTGACCATGTCGCGAAGCATCTTCCGCAGCGTGCCCGCGTCGAGCTTCGGGTCCCACGCGCCGACCGCCTGATGGTCATCGCCGAGCACGCGCACGAGCGAAGTCGTCAGCGCGTCAGTGTCGGAAGCCGCCACGGCTGTATCCGGGCGCGGGGCGCTTCCCGCTGCCGGCACTTTCAGCGACGAAAAATCGGGCGTGTCGCCAGGACGAAAAGCCGGCTCCGGCACGTGAAGCGCGAGCTTCGGCGCATTGGGGCGCAGGCTGGGATTTCTGTCGCTCATGTCCTCTCCGGGAAGCGCGCTTAGTCCGGACTCGAACGTGCGGCAACTGGACCAGTAAAGGTTACTTTACATCGCTCGCCGCGTTGACCGCCGCACGTGCCGAAGGGTAGGGGCGCGCCATGGCCGAAGACGCTTCCGACACCCCGCCCGACCGCCTCTCGCTCGATCCGCGCAGCGACTATTTCGACGAGACGCTCCTTTCGCGCGGCGTGGGCATAAAGTTCAACGGCCAGGAAAAGACCAACGTGATCGAATATTCGATCACGGAAGGCTGGATCCGCGTCGCCGCCGGCCGCAGCCGCGACCGCTACGGCCAGCCGATGACGATCAAGCTCCAGGGCAAGGTCGAGCCCTATTTCGAGCGCCCCGCTCAAGATGAAGAGGGCGTCGCCTCAGAAGGGTAGGATGCGCGCGCACGGCGCTTGTCGCGCCACTTCCTGAACGCCCATCCGCCGAGCGATAGCGCCGCGAGCGCAGGAACGCTGCGCCTCGCAAGCGCCGCTGCGCCATAGCCCAGCATCGCGCCTTTCGCGCCCTCATGCCTGCCGGCGATTTTCTCGCCGAGCCACGCGCCGAACAACTTGCCGATCATCCTCATAACTCCTGCCGATCTCGTTGATGGTCCGACGCGCCGGAACTGGCGAATGTTCCCAACTGCGCATTGGGAATCGGCGCCAACTCTTGGTCGGCAAAATCCGCCAGGGGATGCCGCCGACAACGATTTTTCGCAGTTTTGCGGGATTGGCACGCTCCTTGATTAGTAACGTTCATCGGCCCGCAAGAAACCAGGCGGACCACCAAAAGGAGAGTTCAATGTCGTCGCAGTCGCCCTTCACCCGCACCCTGGTCGCGATCGTCGCCGCGCTCACCATGAGCACCATCGCGGTCGGCGCAGCGGTCGGTCCGGCCCAAGCTAACGCTGCGCCCAATGCCAACCCGGTTCAGGTCAGCGTCAATGCCTGAACTGGAGATCCTCGAGGCCAAGGTTCCTGTGCGCACGCCGGTGCTGGTGAAACAGGCCGAGACTGCCCAGGACAGCCTGGCGTCGCGTCTCGCCCCGGTCGCCGGCTGGCTTAGCGGCCCCGTGTTCAGCCGGGCTCGCGACATTTTCGCCGCGAACATGACCGACCTTCTCGACAGGGCGGAAGACCCGGCGCGGATGATCCGCATGATCATCCTCGAAATGGAGGAGACCCTGGTCGAGGTTCGCGCCACCGCAGCCCGCTCGATCGCCGACATCAAGGAGATGCGGCGCGCGGTCGGCAGGCTCGACGAGCTGCAGGCGAACTGGACCGACAAGGCCGAGCTCGCGCTGTCGAAGGGCCGCGACGATCTCGCCAAGGCGGCGCTCGTCGAAAAGCAGAAGGCCGGCGAGATGGCCGACGGTCTGCGGGACGAGCTTAGCCAGATGGAGCAGGTGCTTCGGGGCTACGAAGGCGACATCGCCAAGCTCCAGGGCAAGCTCCGTGAAGCGCGCGCTCGCCAGAATGCGATCGCCGCCCGGTTCGAAAGCGCGCTGACCCGCGCCAGGGCGCGCGAGATCATGCACGGCAGTCGGACGCAGGACGCGTTCGCCAAGTTCGAGATTCTCGAGCGCCGCGCCGACTTCGCCGAAGGCCGCTGCGATGCGCTGGGCATCACCAGCCTCGAAGACGAGATCGACCAGCTCAAAGCGTCGGAAGCGATCGACGCCGAGCTGGAAGCCATGAAAGCCGCGCGCGCTGCCAAGCTCCGAGCGCGAGCGAATTGAAGAAAGGAAGGGGAACAGTGACGATGGCCCGCAAGATTTATCCCTACTCGCTCGACCGGAAGGACGCGAAGATCGCCGGCGTCTGCTCGACGCTTGGCGGGATCACCGGGGTCGACCCGACCTTCATCCGCGTCGGCTTCGTCGCCGCCGCGATCTTCGTCAGCTTCAAGCTGATCCTGGTCGCCTATGCCGCGCTCGGCATTTACCTGGCGGTGCAGAAGAAGCGCTCGATGATCGGCGACCGCCGGATGAGCGATTTCGACCGCATGGAACGCGCGGGGACGCGCAAGCCCACCGTCCACGCGATGCGGAACGACCTCGACGAGACCGACCGCCGGCTGATGGCGATCGATCATCACATCAACACTCAGAATGACGAGCTGGCGCGCGAGATCGAAGCGCTCCGCCAGGAGGAGAAGTGATGGACCCGCTGACGATCGTAGCACTGAGTGCGAGCATTATCGTCGGATTGGCCGGCGCGGCGCTCGCGGGACTGAAGGCCTGGAGCGGCTGGCTCGAGCTGAAGAAGATGGAGCTGGCGCAGATGACCGGCGACCGCGGCCTTCCGCCGGCAACCGGCCGGATCGAGATTGCCGACCTTCGCGAACGCGTCCGCAAGCTCGAGGCGATCGCCGCCGGCATCGATCTCTAAACTCCCCGGCGCTTTCTCCCGGAAGGCGCTGCCGAGAGGCGGTCCGGATCCCCTTCCTGGACCGCCTCTTTCATTTCCGCATTGAAACTTGCGACGCCGGGTGCCGACAGCCATTGACCGCCGATGCTCGTAACCGCGTTCGTCTTCGCCAACTTTCTCGCCCCTCCGCCATCTGACGACGAGGACAAGCCGAAGCCGGCGGTCTTGACGCCCACGGGTCACGAAGACCGGGACGACGACGATGAAACCCGCGCGCAGCCGAGCAGCGGCATTGTCATTACCGCCCATCGCCTCGACGCTGCCCGATCGAGCATCGACCGCGCGCTTGGGGCGACGGTCTACGCCCTCACCAACGACACCATCGAGAACCGGCCGGGTGGCGAGACAGGAAGCGTTGCAGAAGTCCTGACCCAGGCCCCCGGCGTGAGCTTGTCGGGCAAGACCATCACCGTGCGCGGCTCCCCCGCCAGCCAGGTTCGGATCAACAATGTCATCGTTCCCGAAGCCATCGCCGATCCCGCCGACATCCTGAGTTCGCGGCTGGCGGAGACGACGCGCCTCATCACCGGTACGCTGCCGGCGCAGTTCGGCTTTGCACCAGGCGGCGTGATCAGCATTACGACCAAGAACGGACTGTACGAGCATGCCGGGCAGGCCGAGCTGTTCGCCGGCAGCGACGGCATGATCGAGCCAGCGTTCGAATGGGCAGGTTCAGCGGGGGCGGCCAGCCTCTTTGCGTCGGCAGACCTTGAACGCGCTCGTTCGACGATTGCGGATCTCAACGGAGCGACCGCCCGCGATCGCGCGATCCAGGCGGAGGGGCTCGCCTTTGCCGATCGCGTGATCGATGAAAACGACCGTGTTTCGCTGATCCTGGGTGGCTCGAATGAGGATCACCGCATTGGCGATACCAGCATTGGTCGAGGTCGCGAGCACGACAGTGACGGCTTCGCGGTCGCGACTTTCCAGCACAGTAGCAAGCGCTTTACGATCCAAAGCTCGCTGTTTGCGGGCGCCGCGACCGATTCTCAGCATTTCCAGAACCGGACGCGCGAACGTCGGCGGACCGTCGGCACTCAGATCGACGGCAGCGAACAAGTCGGTATGGCGCACACCATCCGCTTCGGGCTCCTGGCAAGCCGTTCGGCATCGAGCGAGCTGGGTCTGCAATCCGCGTCCGTGCGTGATTTCAGAACCGCCATCGCCATTTACGGGCAGGACGATTGGACTCTCGCGCGCGGGCTGACCTTCAATCCCGGACTACGCGTGGAATGGCTGCGCGGTTTCGCAGCCGGGGCCACGGCTGAGCCGCGCGCCAGCGTCGTTTGGCAGCGCGGCGTCTTCACCGCGCATGTCGGCTATGCGCGCTACGCATCAGCGCCGCCGTTAGGGGATCGGGGAAGCACAGCGGCCTTGGCCAACGAACGCGACGATGAGGTCGATGCCGGCTTGCAGGAGAAGGCTGGCCCATTGACGCTTGCGCTTGACGCTTATTCGCGTCGATCGCGAAATCTGATTGTCGAGCACGAGACCATCGGCTCGGCAGTGCCGACCGCGTTCGAGTTCGAGCGCGCACGATCGAACGGAGTCGAGTTGTCGGCGATCTATTCGCGCGGCGCCCTCTCGGGCTGGGCAAATCTTGCGGTTGCGACGGCCAGGGCCAGGAGCATCTTGGGCGGCGAGGGCTTGTTCGCGCCGGCGGTCCTCGATGCCGCATCCGCGCGCGCGATCCCGCTTTCCGGCAGCCGGCCCGCAACTGCTTCCGCTGGGATCACGTGGCAGTCGGGAAAACTGAGTTTGTCGGCCGACGTGCTCGCCTCGAGCGGGGCGGTCCGTACGCTTGTGCCTGAGGAACCGAATGGCGCGCGGCGCTCGGCCTATGCGCTGGTTGGGCTTGCGGCCGTTTATCATGCCCGCATCGCCGGTCAGCCTGCCGACCTTCGGATCGACCTCACGAACCTCACGGATAGGCGGTACGTGACCGGCGATGCCAGCGCGCTCGAAGGCGGTTGGACGCGCAACGGGGAAGGGCGCGCGGTGATGGTCGGGATCGAGCAGAGCTTCTAGGCCGCGACGCCGTTCGCAAGTCAGTAGCTGCCGTTTGCAGGTCCGCTGATTGCCGGGCGCCTGGCCTCGACCTAACGCGGGTCCATGGCTCGGCCAAATACACACCTTCTCTTGTTGAGCGCGCTTTCCTGCGCGTCACCGGCGCTCGCCGCCGACGTCCAGCCCGGAAGCGAGCCGTCGATCGTCGTCATCGGCGAGCGCAAGGAAAGCGCGCCCCAAAAGCTCGACCATATCATGCCGGAGATCGACGGCACCAAGATCACCGTCACCAAGAAGACCAGTATCACCAGGCTCGATCTTCTCCCGACCATCGTCGGCGACAATCAGCGGGCATTGTTCTCGCGAACGCCCGGCCTGTTCGTTTCCGAACAGCAAACGCCGACCCAGTTCAACATGAGCTATCGCGGGCTCGGCAATCCGCAGGAATCCGAATTCGTCCTCGTGCTCCAGGACGGGATCCCGATTTCGACAGACTGGATCGGATTTCCGACGCTTTATTACGCGCCGCTTCCGCAGTCGCTCGAGGAAGTACAGCTGATCCGCGGCGGATCGAGCCTGCTCTACGGTCCCGAGCCAGCGCCGGCGGTCAACTTCGTCTCGAAGCGGCCTGCGGCGGACCAGCCGCTCGGTGGCTATAGCGAGAACGTCATCGGCAGCGACGGGCTGTTCTCGACCTACAACACGGTCGAAGGTTCAAGCGGCGCCTTCTCGTTCCGCGGAAATCTCGCGCACCTGAAAAGCAACGGCCAGCGCGACAATGGAAGCTCGCGGCTGACGCAGGGCGACTTTTATCTGGCCTATCGTCCGACGACGAACAGCCTGTGGTACCTCGACTTCCACCGTCATTATGCGAGCTCGGGCGATCCCGGGAAGCTCAGCTTCGCGCAGTTCGTTGCCAATGCCGATCAGTCGCCGACGCCGTTCAATCACGATTGGGTGACGCGAACCTCGGTCACGCTCGGCAACGACAGCGACCTCGGCAACGGCTGGCGCTCCGAAGCCAAGGCCTGGGCGGCGTGGCAGGACCTCTATACCCGCGCTGCTTCCGCTGGCCCGGCGCCGGCGACGACG
>DATCJM010000350.1:0-1812 GCA_036562805.1 Sphingomicrobium sp. | reverse complement strand
CGCGGACGCTAGTCGCGCCGCAAAGGATGTGTTCGACGAGGTCGACGAGGCGCTCGGGCAGAACCTCTTCCGTCTGATGCGCGAAGGGCCGGACGACGAGCTCAAGCTGACGGAAAATGCGCAGCCGGCGATCATGGTGCATTCGATCGCGGTGCTTCGTACCATGGGAGTGCAGCTCTCCGACGTGGCGAGCTTCGTCGCGGGACATAGCCTTGGCGAATATTCGGCTTTGTGCGCCGCTGGATCGTTCGATCTTTCGACGACCGCGAAATTGCTGAAGCTGCGCGGGCAGGCGATGCAGCAGGCGGTCCCGGTGGGGCAGGGCGCAATGGCGGCACTCCTCGGCGCCGACCTTGGGCTGGCGCAGCGGATCGCTGAAGCCGCGGCCGAGGGTGAAGTATGCACCGTCGCCAACGACAACGATCCGTCGCAGGTTGTCATTTCCGGCCAGAAGTCGGCAATCGATCGGGCGATCGCGATGGCTAAGGACATGGGTGCGAAGCGCGCCGTGCCGCTGCCGGTCTCGGCGCCATTCCACTGCCCGCTTATGCAGCCGGCGGCCGAAGCGATGCGAGACGCACTAAGCTATGTGGTGGTCGGGACGCCCGCGGTGCCGGTGTTCGCCAATGTCACGGCGCAGCCGGAGATCGATCCCGACACGATCCGCAAGCAGCTCGTGGAGCAGGTCACGGGCATGGTCCGCTGGCGCGAAAGCGTCGCCAACATGTTCGATGCCGGTGTGCACGAATTTGTCGAAATAGGCGGCAAGGTGCTCGGCGCGATGGTCAAGCGCATCGTCCCCGACGCGCAGGTTACGAGCTTGGTCACGATCGAGGATGTCGAAGTCGCGGCAAAGGAGATCGCATAGATGTTCGATCTTACGGGAATGACCGCGCTTGTGACCGGGGCGTCGGGCGGGCTCGGCAGCGCGATTGCCAAGACGCTTGCGCGGCAGGGCGCACGGCTCGCCGTATCCGGGAGCAATGTCGATAAGCTGGAAAGCTTCCGTGGATCGCTCGGTGGCGACCATGTCGCGCTGCCGTGCAATCTCTCCGACAGTGCCGCCGTTGACCAGTTGGTGCCGCAAGCTGTCGAAGCGCTTGGCGGCAAGCTCGACATTCTCGTCAACAATGCCGGCGTGACCCGCGACAACCTCCTCATGCGGATGAAGGATGAGGAATTCGAAGAAGTGATCCGGATCAATCTCGAGGCGGCCTTTCGCCTCATCCGCGCGGCGGCCAAGCCGATGATGCGCGCGCGTTTCGGCCGCATTATCTCGATCACCTCGGTGGTTGGCGTGACCGGCAACCCGGGACAAGCCAATTATGTTGCCTCGAAGGCCGCTCTCATCGGCATGACCAAGGCCGTGGCGCAGGAGCTCGCAAGTCGCGGAATCACGGCCAACGCCGTCGCGCCGGGATTCATGACCTCGGCGATGACCGACGCGCTCAACGACCAGCAGCGCGAGGGCATACTCGCGCGCATACCCATGGGCGCGATGGGTTCGGGCGACGACATCGGCGCCGCCTGCGTCTACCTCGCCAGCCGCGAGGCCGGTTACGTCACCGGCCAGACGCTGCACGTCAACGGCGGGATGGCGATGCCATAGGCGCTTGCGCCACACCCTTGTTGCCCAAGAACCACCACCTATATCCCGAATGAATTCAACTGTTCGGCTGCCTCGCAGAAGGGGCCGAGAGGGGCTGTAAGAGAGGGATAGAGAAACATGGCCAAGGTCATCGGCATCGACTTGGGCACGACCAACAGCTGCGTCGCTGTCATGGAAGGCGGCAAGCCGAAGGTCATCGAGAA
>DATCJM010000346.1:0-1543 GCA_036562805.1 Sphingomicrobium sp. | reverse complement strand
CGCCTTCGCTTGGCGTGACGATGCCGCAGACGATGTTAATTAGCGTCGTCTTGCCTGCGCCGTTTGGGCCGAGAAGAGCGAAGATCTCCCCGCGGCGAATGTCGAGGTCGACCGACTTGAGCGCGTCCGTCCCGGTCCCGTACGTCTTTCGGAGACTGCGGATGGAGAGGATCGGATCGTTCATTCGACCGGCGCCGGTTCGGCGGGTGCGGCGTCTTCCTTCATCAGGCCATGCCGCATGAGCATCGGGATGTTGGCTGCGGCGAAGAGGAAGGTGAGGGGCAGCGCGCCCCACAGCTTGAATCCGACCCAGAAATTGGTCGAGCTGTTCCGCCACACCGCTTCATTGAGGACCGCCATGAAGGCGAAGAAGATCGCCCAATTGCGGGTGAGCTTCGCCCACCCCGTCTCATCGAGGCCCGGATAAGTGCTTCCGAGTACGCGCTGGAGCAGCGGCCGGTCGGTCGCGAGGCCGAACCACAGGAGCGCCGAGACGAAGGCGTAATAGATCGTCGGCTTCATCTTGATGAACGCCTCGTTGTGCAGCCAGATCGTGAGGCCGCCGAGAATCACCACCATGACGCCGGAAAACCACAGGAGTGGCGAGATCCGATGGTAGCGGATAGCGGAGAACAGCATCGCCGCGACCATCGCGACCATGAACGCGCCGGTTGCGACGAAGATCTTCAGCACCCCGGGCACCGGTGCCAGGAAATTCACGATGAAGAAGACGAGTAGCGGCCCGAGGTCGATCAGCAGCTTCCCGGCGCCCTGCGGCTCTGCCTTGCTCGTCATTCTGCCGGAAGGCCTGCAATCGCGCGTGCGACGGCGCGCGGATCGAACGGCCGCAGGTCGTCCGCCTTTTCGCCCACCCCGATCGCATGGATCGGCAGCCCGAACTTCTCCGCCGCTGCCACGAGGATTCCGCCGCGCGCGGTCCCGTCGAGCTTGGTCATGATCAGCCCCGTCACGCCCGCGCTCTCGCGGAACACCTCAACTTGGGCAAGCGCATTCTGGCCGGTGGTGGCGTCGAGAACGAGCAGGATGTCGTGGGGCGCTTCGGGATTGAGCCGGCCGAGCACGCGGCGGATCTTCGACAGCTCGTCCATTAGATGCTGCTTGTTCTGCAGCCGCCCGGCCGTGTCGACGATCAGCACGTCTTCGCCGCTGGCAGTGGCCTGCTTGACGCCGTCGAACACGATCCCGGCCGCGTCGCCACCCTCCTTGCCGGAAATGACGGGCGTGCCGATACGGCCGCCCCAGATCTGAAGCTGCTCGATCGCCGCCGCGCGGAACGTGTCGCCGGCCGCTAGCAAAACGCCATAATCCTGCTCTTTGAGCCAATGGCCGAGCTTCCCGATCGTCGTCGTCTTGCCCGAGCCGTTGACGCCGATCACCAGGATCACGTGCGGGCGTGGAAAGCCCCAGATTTGCAGCGGCTTGGCGACCGGAGCGAGGATCTTTTCGATCTCTTCGGCAAGGATGGTCCGCAGACCGCGCTCGTCGAGCCGGTCGAACCGCTGCTGAGCGATCGCTTCGCGGA
>DATCJM010000333.1:0-9443 GCA_036562805.1 Sphingomicrobium sp. | reverse complement strand
CGGGTTGCGGAGCTGACGGCTCAATGCCGGCTGCTCCGCGCGCGGCCCGAGGATGAGTGCTCGCTTCGCTCGCACCCACCCCCAGCCCCTCCCTTGCAGGGAGGGAAGTCATCAGCGCCTGCGCCCGCCGGCGGCCTTTTTTGCCGGCGCCTTCTTCGGTGTGTGCCGCGGCGCTGACTTCTTGGCAGCCGTGGCTTTCTTGGCGGCACCACCCTTGTTCTCGTTTGCTGCCTTGCCACCACCTTCGTCGGCATTGTTCAGGCTGCGGTTGAGCGCGGCCATCAGGTCGACGACGTTGGAGCCCTTCGGCGGGCCCGCGTCGGCATCGGGATCCTCGATGATCTTTTGTCCCTTGGCCTTCTGCTTTTCTTCAATCAGACGATGAAGTGCATCGACGTAGCGATTGTGAAATTCCTTCGGATCGAATGACCCGGCTTTGCGCTCGATGAGCATTGACGCCATGTCGAGCAAATCCGCATCAGGCTTCGTGTCTCCGATCTCACGGAAGTAAGATTGGGCCTTGTTGACCTCATCCGCGTAACGGAGCGTTTCGAGCAACAGGCCTTTGCCGCAGGGCTTCAGCGCGACGACATATTCCTGGCCGCGCATCGCGAGCTGGCCGACGCCGATCTTCCTCGAAGCTTTGAGTGCGTCGCGCATGACGACATAGGCTTCTTCGGCGAGATCGTCGGCCGGCACCACGAAATAGGGCTTGTCGTAATACATTGCGTCGATGTCGTGGACGTCGACGAACTCGACGAGATCGAGCGTCTTTCGGCTCTCCAGCTTCACGCTCTCGATCTCCTCCGGGTCGAGCAGGACGTAATGGCCCTTCGAGACTTCGTAGCCCTTGACGATCTCGTCGCGGTCGACCGGCCCCACGCCCGGGACCACCTTTTCATATTTGATGCGCTTGCCGGTCGGCTCGTGGACCTGATGGAACTGGATTTGCGCGCCGCTTTTCGTCGCCGGGAACAGTTCAACCGGAATCGATACCAGAGCCAGCCTGATTTGCCCTCGCCAGATCGCGCGCGCGGCCATGTAATCGCCTCCTTACGTTCAAGGAGACTCAATTCATTGCGTCACCGACTCGTTCCCTGTCGCGGATTTGAGGCTGCGCACGAATGCCGCGACGTCCTCGCCGCGCTGCGCAGCGGCGACGATCGCCGACCCGCAGATGACCCCCTTGGCACCCGCGGCCATCGCTGCGCGCACGTGCTCGGGCTGCGAGATGCCGAAGCCGAAGACCGGCGGCGGCGCCCCGGCGCGCCTCAGCCGCTCGATCAATCCGGAATCGAATTGTCCGCCGGCGTGCGTTCCCGTGATTCCCGCGCGGCTGACGCAATAGGTGTAGGCTTTCGACAGTCGCGCGATGCGCCCCAGCGTCGCATCGGGCGTGTTCGCAGCGGCGATCAGGACGGGCTCGATCCCCGCCTGTTCCATGTCGCGAACGAACGGCTCGGCTTCGAGCGCCGGCACGTCGGCGATCAGCAGGCTGTCTGCGCCGGCTTCAGCCGCGTCGCGGGCGAAGCCGGTCCTCGCCATGACGATGTTCGCGTAAGTGAGAATGCCGACGGGCACATCCGGGTGACGGCCGCGGAAGGCTTCGATCAGGTCGAAACAATCCCCGACCCGCACCCCGGCAGCGAGCGCTCGCTGCGCCGCCGCCTGGATGACTGGCCCGTCGGCAACCGGGTCGGAGAAGGGGATTCCGACCTCGATCATGTCCGCGCCGCCCTCGACGACCTCGTCGAGCAGCCGCGCGCTGGTTCCCAGATCCGGATCGCCGAGCATGAGGAAGGCGCCGAACGCGCCGGTCCCGTTCAACCGCTCGAACATCGCTGCGTAGCGGCTCATGCGAGCAGTCCCTGGGCTTGGGCGACATCCTTGTCGCCTCGGCCCGAGAGCCCAACGAGGATCGCGCTGTCCGGCTCAGCTTCAGCGAGCTTCAGCGCGTGTGCGAGCGCATGGGCGGATTCGAAGGCGCAGATGATGCCCTCGCCTTCGGCCAACGCCTTGAACGCATCGAGCGCGTCCGCGTCCGTGCAACCGACATATTGAGCCCGGCCGCTGTCCTTGAGGTCCGCGTGCTGCGGACCGACGGCGGGATAATCGAGCCCGGCCGAGACCGACCAGGATTCGCTGATCTGCCCTTCGTCGTCCTGGAGCACGTAAGTCTCGGCCCCGTGAATGATGCCCGGGCTGCCCCGGAGCAAGGTGGCGCCATGTTCATGGCCGTTGAGCCCTTTCCCCGCCGGCTCGACGCCGATGAGGCGCACGTCATCGTCGATGAAGTCGGCGAACAGGCCGATCGCGTTCGACCCGCCGCCCACGCAGGCGACCGCCACCTCGGGCAATCGGCCGAGCTGATCGAGCATTTGCGCGCGCGCTTCGCGGCCGATCACGCGCTGAAACTCGCGGACCATGGTCGGGAAGGGATGCGGCCCCGCTGCCGTGCCGAGAAGATAGTGGGTGGTCGCGAAGCTCGCCGACCAGTCGCGCAGCGCCTCGTTGATCGCATCCTTGAGCGTCTGGCTGCCGCTTTCGACCGAGATGACGCGAGCGCCCATCAGCTCCATGCGGAAAACGTTGAGCTGCTGCCGTTCGACGTCCTTCGCCCCCATGTAGATGATGGTCTCGAAGCCGAGCAGCGCCCCGACGATCGCAGTGGCGACCCCATGCTGGCCTGCGCCCGTCTCGGCGATCAACCGCGTCTTGCCCATCCGCCGGGCGAGAAGCCCCTGCCCCAGGACCTGGTTGGTCTTGTGCGCGCCGCCGTGAAGCAGATCCTCGCGCTTCAGATAGATGTTAGCCGGGAGATTCCGGCAACGCGTCAGCGGGGTGGGACGCCCGGCGTAGCTGGACAGGAGGTCGCTTAGTTCGCCGGCGAAAGCCGAATCGTCCTGCGCATCGAGGAACGCCTCCTCGAGCTGCTCGAGCGCGGGCACCAGGATCTCGGGGACGAAGCAGCCGCCGAAGCGTCCGAAGCGACCGTTCAGGCGCATTCGCGAAGCCGCTGGCGCGAGGTGGGACGAAGCCGCTCGAACAGGGCGGCAATCTTCTCCGGCGATTTGCGGCCGGGCCGCTCGTCGACCGAGGAACCGATGTCGATCGCATAAGCGCCGAGCTGGCGTGCTGCAGGCGCGTTATGCTCGCCGATACCGCCGGCGACGATCGAGCGGCCAAGCTCGCCATGGCCTTCGATCAGCGACCAGTCGAAACTGGCCCCGCTTCCGCCGCTGCCATTGTCGAACAGGACGCGATCGCCGCCGCGGCTGTTGAGCGCATCGCGTCCGACGCTCGCCGCTGTCCAGATTTCGCACGCGGGCGGCAGGTCGCGCCGAAGTGCGCGGACGTAATCGGCGTCTTCGCCGCCGTGAAGCTGCACCGCGTGGAGGTTCAGCAAGGTGGCGACGTCTGCGACGGTCTCGATCGTATCCCCCGCGAATACGCCGACCGGGCGAATGCCCGATGCCCGAGCGATGCCGGCCAGCGGCGCGGCTTCGTCTGCGGTCACATGGCGGGGGCTGCCACGCACAAAGACGAAGCCGGCAAATGCCGCCGGCCGGGCGGCGCGGAGGTCCGCGTCGCAATTGAGGCCGCACAATTTGGTCCGGCCGAAGATCAGCTTGCGCGCCGCCTGCGCGGGATCTTCCGAGCGCATGAGCGAGGAGCCTATGAGGAAGGCATCGACGAGCGGCGCCAGCCGCTCGACGTCGCTGCGCTGCGAAACGCCGGATTCCGATACGAGGAGGCGATCCTCGGCCAGCGGCGCCAGCCGCTCCGTCGTGGAAAGATCGATGGTGAGATCGCGCAGGTCGCGATTGTTAATGCCGATTAGCGGTGCGCCGAGGGCTAGCGCACGGCGCATCTCCGATTCGTCGTGGACTTCGACCAATGCGTCCATGCCGAAACGGCGTGCTTCGTCGATCAGCGCACGGGCAAGCACATCGTCGGCCAGCGAAAGCATGACGAGGATGGCGTCGGCGCCGGAAAGGCGCGCCAGTGCGACCTGCCGAAGATCGATGAAGAAGTCCTTGGCGAGGATAGGACCGTCGAACTCGCCACGCGCCGCCGCCAAATCATCGAGCGAGCCGCCGAAATATTCGCGGTCGCAAAGGACGCTAAGGGCGTCGGCGACGTTGGCGTAGCCACGGGCGAGAAGCGCGGGATCGCCGCCGGGCCGGATCGCTCCTTCCGAGGGCGACGCCTTCTTGATCTCCAGGATGAAGCGCGCGCCGGGCCGCGCGAGCGCCGCCGCGAGGCTTCGGCTGGTTGGCTCCGCTCGCCCGCGCAGGTCGTCCATCGACACTCCGTCGAAGCGGCGTTCGACCTCCCGCGCCTTTCCGGCTGCGATCTCACGGAGAAGACCTTCAGGCACCGCTCGCCTCGACGAACTTGTCGAGAACCTTCGCAGCGCGGCCGGAGGACAGGGCGTCCCGTGCAAGCTCGGCGCTCTCACGAAGCGTCGCCGCCTTGCCTGCGATCAGGAGAAGGGCCGCCGCGTTGAGGATGACGATATCTTCTTCCGGTCGCGTTGCGCTGCCCCCAAGCAGCGCCTTCAGTCGAGCTGCATTCTCATCGACGTCTCCGCCGGTCACGACCTTCAGCGGCGCCCGCTCCAGCCCGGCGTCTTCCGGCGTGATCTCGAGCTCTTCGATCTCGTCGCCGGAAAGGCGGATGGCACGCGTCTCGGCGTGAAGCGCAACCTCGTCGAGGCCCGAACCATGGACGACGAGGGCTTGCTCGACGCCCATCGCCGCAAGCGTCTGCGCGATCCTGCGCAGCATCTTCGGATCGGCGACGCCGAGAAGCTGGACGCGCGGATGTGCGGGATTGATGCACGGACCGAGCAGATTCATGATGGTCCGCACCTCAAGCTGGCGGCGAACAAGGGCCGCATGCTTCATTCCCGGATGGTAGGCAGGCGCGAACAGGAAGCAGAAACCGGTCTCGTCGAGCAGCGCGCGGGCCTTGTCTGGCGAAATGTCGATCTTGGCGCCGACGGCTTCGAGCACGTCGGCCGACCCGCAGCGCGAGCTGACGCTGCGGTTCCCATGCTTCGCGACCGGCAGGCCCGCGGCGGCGGAAACGAACGCGGTCGCGGTCGAGACATTGATCAGGCCCGAGCCGTCGCCGCCGGTGCCGCAGCAATCCGCGTACAGATATTCCGGCCGATCGAACGGCATTGCCGCGGCGCTCAGCGCCCGGGCGGCGCCAATCATCTCTTCGGCGGTCTCGCCCTTCATCCGCAGCGCGATCAGCATTCCGGCGATCTCCGCCGGCTCGAGCTTTCCGAGCACGAGCCGTTCGAAGAGATGTTCGGAATCCTCCACCGGCAGATCCTCGCCGGTGAGCAGCTTGGGAAGCGGATTGGGCACGGGGAGCGTAGGATCGTGCTCCGCGTGAGCAGCATGAAGCGACGGCGTCGCCGCCGGTTCGTGCGAAAGAGTAGAGATCTGGTCCATGTCTGTTCACCTGAAACAAAAAAGCCCGCCGGATGGCGGGCGGGCAGTCGATGATCGTGTACTAGTCGATCAGTCGCGCCATCGCGCCGCAAAGGACGAGCCGCGCCACCAGAGGTGAACGGTCGAAGTGGCGGCGATGGCGTTCAGGTGCTTCATCGAGTCGCGTCCTAAATCAGGCCCTTGGCCAAGGTCAACGTCTGGCGGTTGACGGGCTCGATGCCCAAATGGCAAGGCGATGCGCGCGAGCGGGTGTAGCTCAATGGTAGAGCAGAAGCCTTCCAAGCTTACGACGAGGGTTCGATTCCCTTCACCCGCTCCAAAATTCGACCGTTCGGGGAATGGTTGAATTTTGGAGCGCGCCGGGCTTGCGAAGCGAGCGCGGCGGCGACCGGCACTCCCGTCATTGGCACGCGTTGACACACCGTACCCGCGCCGCCACATGGCGCGCCTGCCTGCACCGATGGAGAGGTGGCCGAGTGGTTAAAGGCAGCAGACTGTAAATCTGCCCGCGCAAGCGTACGCTGGTTCGAATCCAGCCCTCTCCACCATTTCGACGGCCAGCCAGGTCAATCGAGACGATGGTGCACCGTCGCCGCGCCATGCGGTTCCACCCGAATGAGCGCCCCAATCGCTACGGTCCGGGTGCCAACATATTCGCAAGCACTAACTAAAGTTAATGCCCATTCACCTCGTTTCGCGGAAATCTGCTGAAAATCTGGCGAAATTCCACTGGATAGCCTAAGGGTCGATTCTATAGTCGCTGCTTTGGAGAGTTGCGTTGCTGCGCGGGGTGGGGACAGCATTGGAAGACTCAGACGAATCGCCGTACGGCGATCGGAATGCTCGAGGGAGCGGCGCCGGCGATCCCGTCGCGGAGCGCGTTGCACGTCTCTCGGCGGGCCAGCTCGACTGCCTGCGCCTCGTCGACCAGCATTTGAACTCCAAGGAAATTGCCGTCGAACTCGGAATTTCCCCGCAGACGGTCGATCAGCGAATCCGCCAGTCCCTGCAAATCCTGGAAGTGGACCGCCGCGCGCAGGCGGCCCGCCTAGTCGCGCAATATTCCGGGCCATATCAGCGATTGATACATCAACCGCCGTACATTCCCGCAGCGGCGAACTCCGGCCAATCCGAAGCCGCGGTCAGTAATCAGATTCGGCACGCTGACCGCGCAGGGGAGGTTGGAAGGTCCGGTTTCCTTACCGAGCAGAGGCCAGCGTCATTCTGGCCTTCCCTGCAACCGCCGTTCGCAACGAGGAGCAACCCCCGGAATGAGATGAGCGTCGGCCAAAGGTTGTTCTGGATCGCGGCGATCGCGATCGGAGCAGCGTTTTCGGCGGGCATGTATCTCGCCGGCCTCGAAAGCCTCGCCAGGCTTCTCAAGAGCTAGACCGACACATCGGATCAGACCGACAGCCACTCCGGCCGACCGCCGGGGAAGGAGCAGTCATGCGCAAACAAATCATCGAAAATGCCGCTTACGAAGTCGCCACACAGGTGCGCGCCGTGGAAGATTCGATCGACGCGGCCTTCGCGGAAGTTGCGGAACTTCAAGCGCGGATGATGCGCGTCAATGCCGTCGCTCCGACCGGGTTTGGAACGATTCACCCGGCGCTCCAGAAAGTCGCTGCGGCCGTGTCTGCGCTGGTCGACACGCGTGGAGCGATCGTCGAATGCCACGCTGCGCTTGCAGAAGCCAAGGTCAAGGTTCCGGGCCTCCGCACCGTCGCGATCGGCGACGAGGAATGCCCGCCGGCGTCGGCCAGGGCCGACCTGCGCGTAGTCGCCTAGATTGGATTGACGGCGCGCCACCAGGCGTGCTGCCTTGATGGTCGAACGCAATGGCCCCCACCCTCTTTCGGATCCTGCTCGCGGTCGTCGCTGCTTATGTCCTGCTGAGAGGCAGGCGCGACGAGCGCGATGTGGGACTTGTCCTGGTGCTGGGGGTCATCGCGACTCACCTCGTCATCTCCCCGCTCAAGACGCGCTTCGCCAGCGTCGAAACGCACGTGTTCGCCGTCGACGTCATCGTCTTCATGGGCTTCCTTTGGGTCGCGCTGCGCTCCGAGCGATTCTGGCCGTTGTGGATCGCGGGCCTGCAGCTGACCGCCATCATGGGACACGTGCTGAAGGCGGTCGACATCCATCTCTTCACCAAGGCCTATGCCGCCGCGATGGTGTTCTGGAGCTACCCGATCGTCCTCATCCTCGCGATCGGAACGTGGCGCAGCCATCGCCGGCACCTGAGCGACAAGGGGCCGACGCCGGTTTAATCGGCCTGTTGCGCCGTCGGCACCGACAGACCATTGAGCGCGCATGTCGCGCCGCAAGAAATCGCATCAGAGCCACGGCACGGCGAACCGCCCGCGCCTGTGGGGCAAGCATGCCGTGGCGGCCGCGCTCGACAACCCGGAACGCAAGCTGCTGAAAGTGTGGGCAACCCGCGATGCGGCGGCGTTCATGCAATTTCCCAAAGACGTTCCTGTCACGCTCGCCGAAGCGCCCGATCTCGGACGCCTCGTCCCCCATGACGCACCGCACCAGGGCGTCGTGATCGAAGTTGAGCCGCTGGAGGATGTTTGGCTCGACGAACTCATCGGCGGATCGGCCGAGCGGGCCATCCTGCTGGTGCTAGACCAAGTGACCGACCCGCATAATGTCGGCGCCATCCTGCGGTCGGCGGCGGCGTTCGGCGCAGCCGGGATCGTCACCCAGGATCGCCATTCACCGCCGGAGAGCGGGGTCATTGCGAAGTCGGCATCGGGCGCTCTCGAGCGAGTGCCATGGACTCGCGTGGTCAATCTCGCGCGCGCGCTCGAGGACATGGCGGAGGCCGGATTCTGGCGCATTGGACTGGCTGGTGACGCGGAGACTGAGCTTCGCGACGCGCTCGGATCGCCGCGCGTCGCGCTCGTCCTTGGCGCCGAGGGGGCGGGGCTGCGCCCCAATACGCGCGAGCATTGCGACGCGATCGCGCGCCTCCCGATCACCGATGCGGTCGAAAGCCTGAACGTGTCGAACGCTGCCGCTGTCGCGCTTTACGCCGCGAACATCGCCTGATGGTCCGCACCGACGACAGTATCCGCAGGCAGGTCGAGGCGCTGGCCGAGCGCGAGGGCGCGTTCGCCGAAGTGGTCAGGCGGCACGGCATCCCCGCGCCGCGCAATAGCGAGCGCGGAGCGCAGACGCTGCTCCGAACCATCGTCGGCCAGCAGGTCAGCGTTGCCGCTGCTCGGTCGATGTGGTCCAAGCTGGAGGCAGCATTCGGCAGCCCGCCCGATCTCCATCTCCTCCTCGCCGCGTGCGACGAGGACCTGCGCGCGGCCGGCATCTCCCGCCAGAAAGCCGGTTATATCCGCAGCCTTGCCGAACTCGTCATCTCCGGCGAGCTCGATCTTGAGAAACTGCCCGAAGACGATGAGGAGGCGATCGCGCTCCTCACCAAGATCAAGGGCATCGGCCGGTGGTCGGCGGAAATCTACCTGTTGTTCGCGGAAGGCCGCGCGGACGTGTTTCCGGCTGGAGATCTCGCGGTCCTCGTCGAAATCGGACGGCTAATGGGGCTCGACGAGAAGCCGAGCGAGAAGCAGCTTCGGGAAATTGCGGAACGTTGGCGGCCGTATCGCGGCGCGGCCGCGATTCTTGCCTGGCACAGCTACAACAGCAGCGTTCTCTGACTAATTGCGCAGGCCCGCCGGCAGGAGCCGCGACGCGACGCCGCGGAAGATGCGCGGACCGAGATCAAGCCGGAAGGGCGCGAGCTTTTCGCCCTCCGTGTCGCGGCCAAGCATGTAGCTTGCTGCCGTATGTCCCTCGCCGCCGCTCCATTGATAGAGTGCGTTGAAGGCGATGACGGGCACGAAGACCTGTTTTCCGCCGAGCTCATACGCCTGAACTGCCTCGCGCGGCGCGACGACCTTGGTCTTGATCTTCACCCGCTTGAGCGGCGGAATGGCCACGATCCGATCCCCCTCT
>DATCJM010000320.1:0-2454 GCA_036562805.1 Sphingomicrobium sp. | reverse complement strand
CGTGCGACCTGCGTGTAGCTGGTCACGCGGTTCTTCAGCGTCCGCGCCTTGCCAACGTAGAGCACGTCGCCGCGCGCATCCTGCATCCGGTAGACACCGGGGTTGCGCGGAAGGGTCTTCAGGACCTCGCGGATCGCGGCGACGCCCTTGTCGAGATCGGGTTGGTCCGAACCGCGCACGGCATAAGTCGCCTGCTCCTCGTTGAAGCGGTCTGCAGCGCCGGGCTGGTCGGGACGGTCGGCCTTGCTCACCGGGCCGAGATAAGCGCTAGCCGTGACGAGCGCGAGAGGGTCAGGCCGCTGCCCGCGCGGCCTCTTCTTCGGCGAGCATCCATTCGACGCAGGCGCGTGCATGAAGCGCGGTCGTGTCGTAGACCGGCAGCACGTTCGCGCGGACGTCGACGGCGAGCACCAGCTCGGTACAGCCGAGCACGACCGCTTGCACCTTCTGCTTGGCAAGCTCGGTAATCAGCGTCTTGAGCTTGCGCTGGCTGTCGCGGACGACGCGGCCGGCCGCAAGCTCTTCGAAAATGATGCGGTCCACCTCGCGAATCCAGCCGGCGTCGACGGGCGCTAGCGTGATTCCGCGGCTCTCCAGCCGACTTCGCACATGGGGCTCGGTCATGGTGAAGCGCGTCCCGAGAAGCGCGACGCGGGTGCGGCGGTCTGCCGCCAGCTTGTCGGCGGTCGCATCCGCGATGTGCAGCATCGGCACGCGCAGATGCGCGGCGACCGCATCATAGACCTTGTGACCGGTGTTCGAGGCAATGACCACTGCTTGCGCGCCCGCCTTCACGAGGCGTTTGGCCGCCTCGAGGTGAACGGCCGTCACGCCGTCCCAGTCGCCGGCCAGTTCCATTGCGGCGACCGGAGCGAGATCGAGGCTCTCGATCGCCAATGAGGCGCTATGGAGGCCGCCGAGACGATCGGCGACGCCGCGATTGATGTGATCGTAATAGAGCGCGGTGGACGACCAACTCGTCCCCCCAATGATTCCCAGCTTGCGCAACCTCGTCCCCTTTCGCAGGTCTCTCTTCAGCCGCTCTGCTACCGCGCAACTGAATGAACCTGCCGCTTCAGCAGTGTCAAAGAAGATGGCCGTTACGCAAGACGTAAACGGTTGAGTTTACGGCAAATGAATCGCTCTTGCGGCGAGCTGATGGAAGCTGGAAAAGCGACCCGTGAGCGAGGAGGCGCAAACCAGCGGCACCGTGTTGATGGTGCGCCCGAAGAGCTTCGGCTTTCACGCCGAGGCGGCCCGGTCGAACGTCTTCGCGAACGACAGCAGTAATGCCGATCTGGATGCAGCCGTGCGCGAGTTCGATGGCGTTGTCGATGCGCTCACGAAAGCCGGCGTGGAGGTGCTTCTCCTCGACGACAGCGCCGATCCGGCAAAGCCGGACGCCGTCTTCCCGAACAATTGGGTCACCTTCCACGCCGACGGGACCATCGTGCTCTATCCAATGGCGAACGAGGCGCGCAGGCTCGAGCGCAACCCGGATGCGCTGAGGAAGCTACTGCAATCGAATGGCTTCGAGGTTCGGCAGGTGATCGACCTCAGCTTCCACGAGCGCAACGGCCATTTCCTCGAAGGCACCGGAAGCCTCGTCCTCGACCGCGCGAAGCGCCGCGCATTCGCGAACCTGAGTCCGCGGACCGATGCCGCCGTAATTGCCGACTTCGACGACCGGCTCGATTTTTCGACGCTGATCTTCGACGCTCGGGACCGCGCCGGGCGGCCCATCTATCACACGAACGTCGCGATGAGCTTCGGCAGCCGCTTCGCGATGCTATGCACGGACGCAATTGCGCCGGACTTCCGCGAATTGCTGACCGGCGAGATCGAAGCCGGCGGCCGCACGCTGATCGAGGTCGATTACGAGCAGATGCGACAATTCGCCTGCAACCTGATCGAGCTGAAAGGGCGCGACGGGCCGGTGATCGCGCTCTCGTCGGTGGCGCTGCGGAGCTACCGGCCTGATCAGCGGCGAGTCCTCGAACGCTTTGGCGACCTCGTCGAGGCGGACATCCCGACAATCGAAACAGTGGGCGGCGGAAGCGTCCGCTGCATGATCACCGACATCCACCTGCCGCGCTTAGCCTAGCCAAGCGCTTTGACGATTTCCTCCGTCATCTTCTTGGCATCGCCGAGGAGCATCATCGTGTTGTCCTTGTAGAAAAGCTCATTGTCGATGCCGGCATAGCCGACTCCGCCCATCGATCGCTTCACGAACAGGCAGGTGCGCGCCTTCTCGACGTCGAGCACCGGCATTCCGTAGATCGGCGAGCTCTTGTCGTTCTTGGCCGCCGGATTGGTGACGTCGTTCGCGCCGATCACATAAGCAACGTCGGTCTGGGCGAACTCGCTGTTGATATCCTCCAGCTCGAACACCTCGTCATAGGGCACGTTGGCCTCGGCCAGCAGGACATTCATGTGGCCGGGCATGCGGCCCGC
>DATCJM010000304.1:0-1750 GCA_036562805.1 Sphingomicrobium sp. | reverse complement strand
CCATTCGCTGACGCAATGCGCTTCGTCGATTGCGATGAGGGCGAGGTCGACGCGGTCGATGAGGCGCCGGAAGCCGTCGAGCGTTGCCCGTTCCGGCGCGACATAGAGCAGGTCGAGCTCGCCGTTGCGAAAGCGCTCGATCGTCCGCTCGCGATCGCCGTCGGCGGAGGTCAGCGACGCAGCTTGAATGCCGACGGCTTCGGCGCTCCGGATCTGGTCGTGCATCAGCGCGATCAGCGGCGAGATCACCAGTGCGGTGCCCTGTCGCACGAGCGCCGGAAGCTGGTAGCACAGCGACTTCCCCGCGCCGGTCGGCATCACCGCAAGCGTATGCGCCCCGGCGAGCACGCGCCCGATCACCTCTTCCTGCACGCCGCGGAAGTGATCGAAGCCGAACGTCTGTTTGAGGATCGTCTGCGGGTCGGTCATCTACTCGAACTGAGTAGGAGCAGTAGCGCTGCGTCCTCCGTCCGGCTAGCCTCGGCGAATGTTTCCCCTCAGCCGCCGATCATTGCTCAGCGCTGGTGGTTCGGCCCTGTTGCTGGCCCCGTCGGCTCGCGCTGCAACGAGAGACTGGCGCGCCCTCGGCGAGGATGTGCGGCGCGAGATGCGCTGGGCCTGGGGGCAATATCGTGACCACGCGTGGGGCAAGGACCAGATCAGGCCGCTGAGCGGTGGCTCCGAAAGCTTTCCGCTCAAAAACCACCATTTGGGCCTGACCATCGTCGAAGCGCTCGACACTTTGTGGGTGATGGGGCTCGACGAGGAATTCCGCGACGGCGTCGAGTGGGTGAAGCGACACCTCGACTTCGACGTCGATGGCGAGGTTTCCGTATTCGAGACGAACATACGGCTGGTCGGTGGCTTGCTGTCGGCATGGCACGCCTCGGGGGATCCGGTTCTGCTGGCGAAAGCGCGCGATTGCGCCGACCGCCTTCTGCCGAGCTTCATGGCGTCGCCGTTCGGCATCCCGCAGCGCTTCATCAATTTGCGCACTGGCGCGCTGCGCGATCCGATCACCAATCCGGCCGAGACCGGCACCTTCCTCCCCGAGTTCGGGATGCTCAGCCGCGCGACCGGCGATGACCGTTACCGAGCGGCCGCCAAGCGCGCGCAGGTCTCTATGTTCAATCGGCGCTCGAAAATCGGGCTTCTCGCCGACGCGATGGATTGCATGACCGGCGAATGGAAAAGCCGACGCGCGACGATCGGCCCACCGTCGGACAGCTATTACGAATATCTGTGGGACGGCTGGGACCTGCTCGGCGACCGCGAATGCCTGGCCATGTACCGCGCGTGCGCGGCGGCGATCCTGAAGCACCAGCCGAGGACCATCGGCGGCCATCTGTGGTTCGTCGACGTGGATTTCGAGACGGGCAAGCGGATTAACTGGGACCAGGACGAGCTTTCGTCCTTCTACGGCGGACTTCTCGCGCAGGGCGGCGCCCATGCATTTGGCGCAGCTTACACGCGCAGCTGGGGCAGCGTGCAGAAACGTTTCGGGGTCCTTCCGGAAGAATATGACGCGGCGGCCGGGAAGGTGCTGAGCGCCACCAATTCACTGCGACCTGAGCTCGCCGATGCCGCATTCAACCTGTGGCTGCTCGACCGCCGCGAGGAATGGCGGGTCATCGCGCGCGACCATTATCTGGCGATGAAGCGGTGGAACAAGGCGCGCTTCGGCTATGCCGCGTTGTCGGATGTCACGGCGACGCCGAAGGTCCAGAGCGATCACTGCCCGGCCTATTGG
>DATCJM010000303.1:0-4932 GCA_036562805.1 Sphingomicrobium sp. | reverse complement strand
CTGACCGTAGCCGGTGCTGCCGTGGAAATCGACGCTGACGGCCGCATATCCCGGAGCGATGAACAGCCGAGGGTTCCAGCGGTAGGACCAGCTGTCGTTGAAGCTCCCCTGCGGCCCGCCGTGGACGAGGAAGGAGATCGGCAGCGGCGCGGTCGTGTTCGCAGGCTTCAGCGTCCAGCCCCAGACGGTGTCGTTGTTCGCGCCCTTGAAGCTGAACTTGGTGAAGGTCACCGGGTCAAGCTGCGCGAGAAGCGCACCGTTGAGGTTGGTGAGCTGGGTCACGCGCGTGCCGTCGATGCGATAGAGATCGTCCGGCGCACGGATGCTGTTCATCGTCGCGAGCGCCGAGCCGCCGGCAAGCGCATGGACATTGCCGAAATTGCCGTCCGCGGTGAGGCGAGTGACCTGCCCCGTCGCTGCGTCGATGCGGAACACGGGGGTTTCCAGCGTGTCCTCTGCAGTGACGAAGAGGCTGCGTCCGTCCTTCGCCCATTCGATCGAGCCTACCGAGCGGTCCCAGGCCTGAGTCAGCGGCCGCACGGTGCCGCTGGCGAGATCGCGGAGCATCAGCACGGTGCGGTCGGATTCATAACCAGGCCGCGCCATCGCGACATAAGCGAGCGTGCGACCGTCCGGCGACATGGTCGGCTGCGTATCGGTCGCCTTATTCGCCGCGGTGAGGTTCACCGGCGGCGCACTCCCGTCGGCCGGCGCGGCGAAGATGTCGAGGTTGGTCGACAGCTCTTCCGTCCGGCCTGCCTCGCGAAGCGCGAAATAGACAGTGCGGCCGTCGGGCGAGAAGGCGATCTCCTCGCCGCCGCCGAAAGGCTTCGAGGGCGAATCGCCAACGAGATTGCCCTCGATCGGAACGCCCGCGCCGCTGAGCTTTCCGCCGGCGATCAGGAAGGCGAACAGCCGCGACCGGACGCCGGGCGTCTCCCACGTGTCCCAGTGGCGGACGAACAGCTGGTCGTAGGTCCGGCCCGAGCCGATCGTCTTCGCCGGAGGAACGCTGGCGCAATTGAGGTCGGGACACCGGAGGTCTCGGTCAGCCCACAGCACCGCTTCGGACCCGGACGGCGCGATCTTGAAGCCGCCGATGTCGCCCTTGAAGTTGCTGACCTGGACCGGCTTTCCGCCAATGTTCATGCGGAAAAGCTGGTCCTGGTCCCCGACCGGCATCAGGAACCACAGCGACCCGTCCGCTCCGAACGCCGCGTCATGGCCCTTCTCCGCCCCGCGGATCGGCTGCGGCTGAGCGCCAGGCCTCGTCAGGTCCAGGAGGTCGAGCGTGTTGACGCGCTTGTTCTTCGCCCAATCGGTGTTGGAGACCGTGAAGACCGCCCAGCGGCCGTCCGGCGATATATCGGGTGAACCCATGCGATGCAGTGACTGGAGGTCGATCGCTGTCATCGGACGGGCGGCGGCCGGCGACGCCGCGACAAGAGCGGCTGAAGCGGCGAGCAGAAGAGAAATTTTCGTCATGACGCAGGCGTAGCAAAGTCGCGCCTGCGCGCAAGGACTAGAGCGGGCGTCCCGTGATCCGCGTAATCTCGCGCTTCACATGCTCTTCGACCATCTGCGGCAGATGCTCGTCGAGCCACTGCTTGAGCATCGGCCGCAACATCTCGCGGACCATGTCTTCGAGCGGGTTGATGGGCGGCGCCGCAGGAATCGTCGCTGCGACGGTTTGAAGCTGCTCGAGCGCGTGACGGCTCTGGCCGGCAATGTCTTCATCGACAAGCGGCGGGCCGAGGTCGACGGCCGGCGCCAACGGCTCATTGAGTTCGAGGACCTCGTCATCGACGGAGGCTTCCTCGGGAAGCGGGTCGTCCTCGACCGCGTCGACCGGCGCGGCGGACGCCCGCAATTCCTTTTCCTCGGCGATCACTTTCTTGATCGACGCAAGGATGTCTTCCATCGAGGGTTCGCGGCCTGGGGACTGCATCGCAGACGACGATAGCTTCAATGCCGCCGCCGAGTCACGCGCGAGTTGGCGTTGGGCTTACTTGCCGCGCTCGGACCCCGTGGCGCCGGGCGGCGGCGGAATGTCCGGAGTCAGCGGGATCGGCGTCACCCCGGTCGACGTCGGCGGCGCCGGATTGTTGGCGGCGGGCGCGACCTGGGGAGTCACGATCGGATTCGCCGGCATTTCAGCAGGGCTGACGGTTCGGATGGCCGTCGGCACATGCGCCGGATCGGACGCCCAATCGTTCGCATTGTTCGCGACCCGGCGATAATTGCCGAGCGGATCGTAGAGCGGGCCGCCGTCGAGACCGAGGTCCTGCGCCTGCGCCTGGCCCATTGCATTCAGCAACTGGAAGCCGGCGACATAAGCATCCCGCTTCGCGGTCACCAAGGCGACCTGGGAGTTGAGAAGGTCCTGCTCGGCATTCAGCACTTCGATGATGGTGCGGGTGCCGACCGTCTGCTCGGCGCGGTTGCCTTCGAGCGCGAGCTGGTTCGCCTGCACCGCGACGGTCTGCGCCTGGATCGCTTCCTGTGCCGCCTGGTAATTGGAGAAAGCGGCGCGCGTCTGCTGCACGACTGCCCGCTCCGTGCCGACGACCTGCTCACGAAGCTGGCCCTGCGTCGCCTGCGCCTGGCGGATGCGCGCCGCGGGAAGTCCGCCCTGGAAGATCGGAATGGTCGCGCCCAGGCCCACGGTCGTCTGCGTGCCCGTGCTGGGCAGCCCCTGCGGCGTATTGCCGGCAAGGTTCGCTGCAAAATCGCCGCCCGCCTGCGCATTCAGAGTCGGAAGCCGGCTCGCCCTCGCGACGTTGACGTCATAGCCGGCCGCCATTTCCTGGCGGGCGATCGCGACGAGGTCGGGATTGTTCGCAAGCGCGATCCGCACCGCCTCGTCCGACGTGGCCGGCAGCGGCGGAAGCGGCGGCGGCGGCGCCAGATTGCCCGGCGGGTGACCGATCACCTGGCGGTAGGTCGCTTCGCTCGCGGTCGCATTGCCCTGCGCCGTCGCAAGTTGCGCAAAGCCGAGCTGGAGCCGCGCTTCCGACTGCGCGACGTCGGTTCGGGTCAGGTCGCCGATCTGGAAGCGGTCCCGCGTTGCCTGGAGGTTGGTCTCCAAGACCTTGACGTTATTCTGGTTGAGCTCGACGATCGCGCGGTCGCGGATCACGTTCATGTAGGCCGAAACCGCATTGGTGAAGACGTCGCCTTCGACCGCAGTGAGCGTTGCACGACCGGCTTCGACGCGCGTTTCGGCGGCGCGCACCTGGTTCTTAACGCTGCCGCCGTTGAATAAAGGGTAGCTGACGTTCGCCCCCACGGTCAGGGTCGGGCCTTTTCCACCGGACACGAGGACGCCCGATTGCGTGATCGCCCGGTTGAGGCCGACTGTCGCGCTGACCTGTGGGCGGCCGGCTGCCTTGGCGATCGCCACCTGCGCGTCGTTCACCGCCAGCGTCTCGCGCTGCGCGGTCAGTGTCGGGTTCGACTGATAGGCGGAAACGAGCGCATCGCGCAGGGTATCGGCGCCGGCGGTTCCGGCCATCAGGGCAGCAATCAGGGATCCGGTGAGTAGCTTACGAACCACGAAGAGAAACTTTCCTAGAATGTGAATGCCTTGGGGCGCGTGAAACCGGGAAGTACCGGGACGCCGGCGTCGCTCAAGGATAAATAGCCGAACGCACCGCCGGCTTTTCGACCGACGACCAGACGCGTGATGCCGCGATCGACCAACGCAGTCCCGAGGCGTCCGCCATTGGCAAGCTGCTCGACCAGCGCATCGGGAATGAATTCGACTGCTCCGTCGATCAGGATCTGGTCATAGGGCGCGGCCTTCGCCCAACCTTGTTCGAGCGGGCCTTCGTCAACATTCACTCCGTTCGCTCGCGCAAGCGCGACAAGCTCAGGTGCCGATTCGAGCGCGGTCACCGACAGCCCCATCTCGTCGAGAACCGCCGCCGAATATCCGCTGCCCGCAGCGACCACGAGCGCGCGCTGGCCGCGCACCGGCATCATCTGCGTCAGGAGCGAACCGAGCACCGCGGGTGCTGCGAGGAAGCGCTCCTCGCCCATCCGAACCGCGCGATCGACATAAGCGAGCGGCCGCGTCTCCGGCGGAAGGAAGTTCTCGCGCGGCACGCGGCCCATGGCGTTGAGGACAAGGGGGTCCGTCACCCCCTGCGGCCGCAGCTGGCTCTCGACCATGGCCGCTCGCGCCGCGGCAAAATCAGGGATCGGACTCTGCGCCGTCATTTGCTGTTATATGCCGCTAATACAGTTGGAGTTCAAGCCGTCATATCGGCAGCCCGCACTCCCGCCAACCACCATTCACCGAAAGAGGGTGGCTTGCAGCCTTCCGGCTGAACGCCGGGTGACGGCTCCCCGTCAGAACTCGTGGCTGATCTTGAGCCTGATCTGCCGCTTTTCGAATTCGTCGAGGCTGCGGCTCCCGCGCGGGCTCGGATTGCCGAATAGTTGCGGCAGGTAAGTCAGGCTCGCGGACCATTCGTCCTTGTGGAACGCGATCGTCGGTCCGGCAGAGACCGCGTAGGTCTCGCGGTGCAGGCCGTGGGTCCAGTCGGGGTACACGCTGGCATAGCGGGCTTCGACACCCGCATACCATTCTGGCGCCACCCGATAGGCGAGGCCCGTCGACGCCTCCAACTTCAGCTCTTTTTCCCAACTGTGCTCGATAACATCGGGCGCGACCAATTCACGCTCGCGCTCCCACTCCGGCTCGAAAGTCAGGTTGCCGGCCCACAGCAGCCGGCCGCCCGCGAAATGCTTGCTCAGGAGCGCCTTGAGCTCGAGCTCGTATTCGGCGCCCTTCTCGCCCTCGACATCGTGGAAGCGCGACCAGCCGGGCTCGGCATAGAAAGCGACGCCGATGCCGTGGCGGCCTTCGTCGAGCACGCGGTAGATGAACTCCGCGCTCGCCCCGTCGAATCCGAAATTGCGATGGAC
>DATCJM010000297.1:0-4347 GCA_036562805.1 Sphingomicrobium sp. | reverse complement strand
CGGTAGAGCGGCACCAATTCGTCGAGCGGACGATCGCCGATCACCACGCCGGCAGCATGGGTCGAGGCGTGACGCGGCAAACCCTCGAGCTTCATCGCCAGGTCGAACAGCCGCTTGACGTCCGGGTCCCTGTACTCGGCGGCGACTTCAGGAACTCCATTGAGCGACCGTTCGAGCGTCCATGGATCGGTGGGATGATTGGGAATGAGCTTCGCCAGACGGTCGACCTGGCCGTAAGGCATTTGAAGGACCCGGCCCGTGTCCTTTAGGACCGCGCGAGCCTTGAGGCGCCCGAAGGTGATGATCTGGGCGACCTTGTCACGGCCGTATTTGCCCTGGACGTAGGCGATGACCTTGTCGCGATGCGTTTCACAGAAATCGATGTCGAAGTCCGGCATCGACACACGCTCGGGATTGAGGAAGCGCTCGAACAGAAGGCCGAGCGCGAGGGGATCGAGGTCGGTGATCGTCAACGCCCATGCAACGACCGAACCGGCGCCCGATCCGCGGCCAGGCCCGACCGGGATATTGTTTGCCTTTGCCCATTTGATGAAGTCGGCGACGATCAGGAAGTAGCCGGCGAAACCCATGCTTGTGATGATGTCGAGCTCGTAATCGAGCCGCTCTCGATAGCCGACCTTCTCCTCTTCGGAACGGCTGATGATGCGCTGCTCGAGCCCCGCATGGGCATCGGAGCGCAGTTGCGCGTCCTCATTGTCTCCGAGCCTTGGAAGGATCGGCTTTCGCTTGGGAGCCGCGACGGCGCACCGCTGCGCTATGATCGCGGTGTTCGCGAGAGCCTCGGGCACGTCGCCGAACAGCTCGTCCATCTGCGCTGCGTCCTTCAGCCATGCGTCCGCCGAAGAGCTGACCCGGTCCGCGCTTTCGATATAGGCGGAGCTGGCAATGCAAAGCATCGCGTCGTGGGCGGCGTGGAAGGACGGGTCCGCGTAAGCGGCCGGGTTGGTCGCGACCAGCGGCAGGTTGCGGCTGTACGCGAGGTCGATAAGCGCGGCTTCGGCGGCCTCTTCAACCCGATCACCGCGACGGCTGATCTCGACGTAGAGACGCGCCGGAAAAAGCGTCTCGAGGCGCTCCAAATATCTTTCGGCTCTTTCGCGCTGACCGTCGGCGATCAGCCGCGCAACGGCCCCCTCCCCGCCGGCCGTCAAGGCGATCAACCCTTCGCCGAACTCCTCCAGTGCGGCGAAGGGAACGTGCGGCTCCTGCTCGATCGGCCGCCCCAGATGCGCCAGTGAAACGAGCTTGCACAGGTTCGCATAGCCCTGATCGTCCTTGGCCAGGAGAACCAGCCAGTCGATGCCGTTTTCTCCACCGAGTTCCGGCGGCCGAGCGACTGCAAGCGTGGTACCGATGATCGGCTGCACGCCCTTTGCGATGCATGCGTCGCTGAACGGCATCACACCATAGAGGCCGTTCCGATCGGCGATCGCCGCGGCGGGGAATCCCAGCTTCGCAGCACGCTCGGCAATCGTCTTCGGCTCCATCGCCCCTTCGAGCATGGTGAAGGACGAAAAGATGCGGAGTGGAACGTAGGGCTGAGTCACGACGAGATTATGGGGTGGTTGGAAGCGCCACGACAAGCAAGCCGACGAACTTATCCACGCTTATCGGTGCGGCTGCCAGCGGCCCTCCATGATGTCGCGAATTTCTCGCATGCGGCCGACGTAGGCGTCTCCGATGCAAGCGCGGCTCGGGCAACGGTCGCGATAGGCAAGGAAGTGATTGCGCGTCGCGCGCAGCAATTCGCGCTGCTGCGGCGACGCCTGCTCGATCGCCTGCATATATTGCGCGGCCATGTTCCGATCGAGCGCAGCGAGCCCGGCATTCGAGCAGACCGCAATCTCGCCCTTCGTCCGGGCCTTGGCGCAGTCGAAGCTCGGACGCGCGCGCGATGGACCGGGCGCGGGTGCAGGCGTCGGGTGCTGCTGCTGAGGAAGTGGGGCAGGTTGAGGCGCACCCGTCGGCTGGGCCGGTTCGGGCGGCAGGCCATTCGCATGCGGCTGTTGCGGGATCGGGGATGCCGGAGCGGCAGGCGCTGCCTGTCCCACCCGCGCGAGCGTCGCGAGGGGCGCAATGATCGAGTCGGCGTTGCGCAGCAATACGACCGCGCCTGAGCCGTCGGCAGCTTGCTGGATCGTATAATCGACGTCGGACGTGAGCGTTCGACGTCCGCCGACGATCGCGACCCCGGGCGGAAGATCGACCGACAGCGAACCTGAACAATTGACCGCCCCCGTCGATCGGTCCTGACTTTCCATCACTGGATTTTCCATGCGGGCCACGGCGTAAGCGGACAGCTGATCGAATGCCGCCTGATCGCTTCCGCGCAATTGCGCCGCGCGCCTGAACAGTTCGCGCTTGATGAGATCGTAGGTTGCCTTGCTTGCGCACGCCTTGTCGGGAGCCGGAGCCTTGGCGGGTGGCTGCGATTCAGCCATCCGATTTTGCGTGAGCTTGTCCTGGTCGGGGTTCCGCGTGGTTGCCACATAGGCAATCAGAAGCACGATGATGATGAGGCCGCCGATCAGGCCGAGCGTCGTCCAGTTAGGGGTGCGCACAGTGCGTCGAACGTCGTTGCCGCGTTCAGGCTCCACTATTCGAGCCTTCCCTCGTGAAGTCTCACCACGCGATCCATTTTTCCGGCGAGCCGCTCATTGTGTGTTGCGACCAACGCCGCGCTGCCCTCACCCCGGACGAGGCTCAGGAATTCGCCGAGGACGGCATCGGCGGTGTGCTCGTCGAGATTGCCGGTAGGCTCGTCCGCTAGGATGAGCGGGGGCTTGTTGGCGAGCGCGCGCGCGACCGCGACCCGCTGCTGCTCGCCCCCGGAGAGCTTTGACGGGCGGTGATCGAGGCGATTCGAAAGGCCAAGCGCGCTCAGCAATTGCTCCGCCCGTTCGCGCGCCGGCCGAGGATCGGCGCCCGAGACCAGCTGCGGAAGAACGACATTCTCCACCGCGTTGAACTCGGGCAGCAGGTGATGAAACTGGTAGACGAAGCCGAGCAATTCCCGGCGCAAGCGCGTGCGCCCATCATCGTCGAGCGCGGCGGCCTCTTCGCCATTCAGGCGGATCGAGCCTTCGAAGCCGCCTTCCAACAGGCCGACCGCCTGGAGCAGCGTCGATTTGCCCGACCCGGATGGCCCGAGCAGCGCGACGATCTCGCCCGGCTGAACCTGGAGGTCCACGCCGCGCAGCACGTCGATCGTCACCTCGCCCTGCGTGAAGCTGCGTTTGAGATCGCGGGTAGCGAGGACGGCCTCACTCATAGCGAAGCACCTGCACGGGGTCGGTGCTCGCCGCCTTCCAAGCAGGATAAAGCGTCGACAGGAACGAGAGGACAAGAGCGGTCAGGATGATCGCGGAAACCTCGACCGGGTCGGGCTTGGCGGGCAAATCGGTCAGGAACCGCACGGATGGATCCCACAGGTTCTGGCCGGTGACGGTCTGGATGAAGTTCACGACGTCCTGGCGGAAGTAAAGGAAGATGGCACCCAGGATGACGCCGAGCACGATGCCGAGCGAACCGATGGTCACGCCGACGGTCATGAAGACCTTCATCATGCCCCGCCGGCTCGCGCCCATCGTCCGCAGGATGGCGATGTCGCGAGTCTTGGCGCGGACCAGCATGATCAGCGAGGAAAGGATGTTGAACACGGCGACGAGCACGATCAGCGACAGAACGACGAACATCGCGACACGTTCGACCTCGAGCGCCTGGAACAGCGCGGAGTTCATCTGCCGCCAGTCGTTGATCAACCCCTTGCCCTGGACGAGCGGCCGAAGCGGCGCGAGGATCTCCTGAACCTTGTCGGGATTGCTGGTCTGGATCTCGATCATGCCGACCTGATCGCCCATCAACAGCAGCTGCTGAGCATCATGGATCGGCATCAGCACATAGGCCTTGTCATAGTCATAGACGCCGATCTCGAAGATCGCGCCCACCGTGTAGGTTACCTCGCGCGGAACAGTGCCGACGACGGTCGACCGCCCTTCCGGGTTCCACAACGTGATCTGGCTTCCAGGGTAAGCTCCGAGCGTCTCGGCAAGGCGCGAGCCCAGCGCCACGCGGTTGCTTCCCGGGGTGATCGAGCGGATATCGCCGGCAAGGACATTCGACGTGATCGTCTTGTTGGAGCGGATATCCTCGACACGCATCCCACGTACGAGAACGCCCTCAAAACGGCCGTTCGCCGTCGCCATCAGCGGCGTTTCGATCAAGGGAAGCGCGGAGGTTACGCCGGGCGTCTGCTTCGCCGCGTCGGCAATCCGCTGCCAGCCGTCCAGCCGGCCGTCGTAGCCGACGACAACGGCATGACCGTTG
>DATCJM010000263.1:0-2470 GCA_036562805.1 Sphingomicrobium sp. | reverse complement strand
CAACCGCGAGTATGTCCGCCGCGCGGACTAAGTCATGGTCGCCCATTCAGGCCTGATCACCGTGATGACCCGCGCCGCTCGCAAGGCGGCGCCGCGGCTGAGGCGCGACTTCGGCGAGGTCGAGCAGCTGCAAGTCAGCCGGAAGGGACCGGCGGATTTCGTCTCGATGGCCGACAAAAGGGCCGAGCAGACGATCGTCGAGGAGTTGCGCAGCGCGAGGCCCGACTGGGGAATGCTCCTCGAAGAAGGCGGCGAGATCGAAGGCAATCCCGCCAAGCCGCGCTGGATCGTCGATCCGCTCGACGGGACGACCAACTTCCTCCACGGCGTGCCGCATTTCTCCGTCTCGATCGCGGTCGAGGATCGCCGGCCGGACGGGCGCAGCGAGATCACGCACGGTCTGGTCTATCAGCCGCTCACGGATGACAGCTTCTGGGCCGAGAAGGGCAGGGGCGCGTGGTTGCAGGATGCGCGGCTACGGGTCTCGGCCCGGCGCGAGCTTGCCGACGCGCTGATCGGAACCGGAATCCCGCACTGCGGACGCGGCGACGCCGCGCAATGGGCCAAGATCTATGCGGCCGTGGGTCCGGAAGTCTCGGGCGTCCGCCGGTTCGGCTCGGCAGCGCTCGATCTCGCCTGGGTCGCCGCCGGACGGATGGATGGTTTCTGGGAAGACGATCTCGACCTTTGGGACACCGCTGCGGGCGTGTTGCTGGTGAGGGAAGCCGGCGGCTTCGTGACCGATTTCCGCGGCTCGGACCGCTCGTTCGAGCGCGGCGAATATGTCGCCGGATCGGCGGCGATTCACTCGAAATTGCAGAAGCTCGTCGCAGGAGCGCTCCGATAGCGCGCCAGATGGTTGCGAGGCGCAACCTGCTGTCCTAAAGCGCCGCCAAGTTTTTTCTTGTCCGCCCGTGGAGTTTCCCTTGGCAAGCGTTGCCGCAGGCTACCTGCCGATCCTCTTGTTCCTGATCGTCGCGCTGGGCTTGTCCTCGGCGTTCGTCGTGCTGCCGATGATCGTCGCCCGGTTCACCGGCGCACACCAGCCCGACCCTGCGAAGCTCAGCGAATATGAGTGCGGCTTCCCCGCGTTCGAGGATGCCCGCGCCGAGTTTGACGTTCGCTTCTACCTCGTCGCCATCCTGTTCATCGTCTTCGATCTCGAAGCCGCGTTCCTGTTCCCCTGGGCGGTCAGCCTCGGTGTCACCAGGTGGACCGGCTGGGCGGCGATGATCATCTTCCTCGTCGAGCTCGCCCTCGGCCTTGCCTATGCGTGGAAGAAGGGAGCGCTCGAATGGGAGTGATGCTCCGCGGCTCCGAAGACCGGATGCCGACCGAGGAGGAGCTCGCGCGGATCTCCGGCCTCGTCCCCGGCGAAGTCGACCAGGCCAAGCTCCTCGAGCTTCAGCAGTCGCTCAACGAGAAAGGCTTCATGGTCACCACGGCCGAGGACCTGTTCACCTGGGCGCGGACCGGCTCCTTGTGGTGGATGACCTTCGGCCTCGCCTGCTGCGCGGTCGAGATGATCCATGTGAACATGCCGCGCTATGATCTTGAAAGATTTGGCGTTGCTCCGCGAGCGAGCCCGCGTCAGTCGGACGTGATGATCGTCGCCGGGACGCTCTGCAACAAGATGGCTCCGGCGCTCCGCCGCGTCTACGACCAGATGAGCGAGCCGCGCTACGTCATCTCGATGGGCAGCTGCGCCAACGGCGGCGGCTATTATCACTACAGCTATTCGGTGGTGCGTGGCTGTGACCGCATCGTGCCGGTCGACATCTACGTGCCCGGCTGCCCACCGACGGCGGAGGCATTGCTCTACGGAATCCTCCAGCTGCAGCGGAAGATCCGTCGCGAAGGGACCATCGAACGCTGATGGCGACAAAGCTTGCTTCTCACGTCCCCCAGATGGCGTCGGACGAGGGCGTCATTGACGCGGCCAAGGCCGCAATCGGCGACGCGCTGATCGACGCGACGGATCATGTCGGCGAGATCACGCTGACGGTGAAGCGCGAGAGCATCGTCGAGGTGTGCCGGACGCTGCGCGACACGCCGGGCCTCGAATATCAGCAGCTAATGGACATCGCCGGCGCCGATTATCCCGAGCGGCCGGAGCGGTTCGAGGTGAACTACCACCTGCTGTCGCTGACGAAGAACCGCCGCATCCGGGTGAAGGTGCTGACCGATGAGGTCACGGCGGTCCCGAGCATCGTCTCGCTGTGGCCGGTGGTCGGATGGTTCGAGCGCGAGGCGTTCGACATGTACGGGATCATGTTCGAAGGGAATCCCGACCTTCGCCGAATCCTCACCGATTATGGCTTCGAAGGCTTTCCGTTCCGCAAGGACTTCCCGCTGACCGGCCATGTCGAGATGCGATATTCCGAAGCCGAGAAGCGGGTCGTCTATGAGCCCGTGTCGCTTCCGCAGGACTTCCGCACGTTCGACTTCCTGATGCCTTGGGAGGGGCCCG
>DATCJM010000239.1:0-5923 GCA_036562805.1 Sphingomicrobium sp. | reverse complement strand
GGTTAATTTCGGCCCCATGGAGCATCTCGAGCTTGCCGATGTCCTCGAGCGAGATATCGGTGAACAGCTTCAGGAACCGGCCGACATCCGCATCGGCGGTGTTCCGCCAGAACTGCCAATAATCATAGGGGCTGAGCAGGTCCGGATTCAGCCAGACTGCCCCTTGCGCCGTTTTGCCCATTTTCGCGCCGTCGGCAGTGGTGATCAGCGGCGTCGTGACGCCGTACAGCTCCGTTCCCTCGATCCTGCGGGTGAGTTCGATCCCGTTGACGATATTCCCCCACTGGTCGGAGCCGCCGAGCTGCAGGCGGCAGCCTACTCGGCGTGACAGCTCCAGGAAGTCGTAGGCCTGGAGGATCATGTAGTTGAACTCGAGGAAGGTGAGCGGCTGCTCCCGGTCGAGCCGGAGCTTCACGCTTTCGAACGTCAGCATGCGGTTGATGGTGAAGTGCCGCCCGACGTCGCGCAGGAACGGGATATATTCCAGCCGGTCGAGCCAGTCGGCATTGTTGACGAGGATCGCATCGGACGGCCCGTCGCCGAAGGTGAGGAAGCGCTCGAAGCAGCGGCGAATGGAAGCGATGTTCGCGTCGATCTGCTCGGTCGTCAGCAGCTTTCGGCTCTCGTCCTTGCCCGAAGGGTCGCCGACCTTCGTCGTGCCGCCGCCCATGACGACGATTGGCTTGTGCCCGGCTTGCTGCAGGCGACGGAGCAGCATGATGGACACGAGATTGCCGACGTGGAGGCTCGATGCCGTCGCGTCGAACCCGATATAGCCTGGCACGACCTGCTTGGCCGCGAGCGCATCGAGCGCCGCCGGATCGGTCACTTGATGGATGTAGCCGCGCTCTTCCAGAAGACGCATCAGGCTTGAACGGAACGAACTCATGACTGCCGCTTAGCGTCTCGCTTTCACCGCTGCTACTGCGTGCCGATGCAATTCAGTCTCGAGCCACATCCTTCGACACCGCCCGCCGAACCGGCGTTCAAGGTGTGGGCGACCGTCGATCATGCGGCCTCGCTGGGGCCGATCGCGACGACGAACATCTGGTTCGGAGTCAGTGCGCCTGCCGAGCGCTTTGTGATTCCGCCAATCGCCGAACCTTGGCGTGCCGACGAACTGTGGCGAACGACTTGCTTCGAAGCATTCGTCGCGCCCGCAGGGAAAGACACCTATCGCGAGTGGAACTTCGCTCCGCGCGGCAACTGGGCGGCTTATGATTTCACCGCATATCGGGAAGGCATGACGAAGGCGGAAGTTCGGTCACCGCCCTACATCCGGATGGAGGACAATTTCACCTGGTGGACGGTGGGCGCGACGATTGCGGTGCCGGCTAATGAAAGCTGGAAACTCGGTCTCTCGGCGGTGCTTGAGGAAAAGAATGGGACCAAATCCTACTGGGCGCTCGCCCATCCGCCGGAAAAGCCGGACTTTCATTCGCGCGATTGCTTCGTTGCCACGCTCGCCTAGACAGCCCGAATGAGCCTCTTCGGAATCGACCGCCTCCTCGCCGACCCGGACCTTCGCCGTCCTTTGGAAGGCAAGCGCGTCGCGCTGCTTGCGCACCCGGCGTCCGTCACTCGGGACCTGACGCACAGTTTCGACGCACTCGCCGCGACCGGGCTCAAGCTGACCGCCGCCTTCGGCCCGCAGCATGGGCTGCGCGGCGACAAGCAGGACAATATGGTCGAGACCGACGACTTTACCGATCCGGTCCACCAGATCCCGGTTTTCAGCCTCTACGGCGAGGTACGGCGGCCGACCGGCCAATCGCTCGGGACCTTCGACACGATCCTTGTCGACTTGCAGGACCTCGGTTGCCGCATCTACACCTTCATCACCACGCTCCTCTACGTGCTCGAAGCAGCCGCCGAGCACGGAAAGAGCGTCTGGGTGCTCGATCGGCCAAACCCCGCGGGCCGCCCGATCGAAGGTCTTGCGCTTCGTGCGGGGTGGGAGAGCTTTGTCGGTGCCGGGCCGATTCCGATGCGCCATGGCCTCACCCTCGGTGAGCTCGGCAAATGGTTCGTCGACCACTTCAATCTCGACGTCGATTACCGGGTGATCGAGATGGAAGGCTGGAATCCCGATGCGGCGCCCGGCTTCGGCTGGCCGCCGGAGCGTGTGTGGATCAACCCCAGCCCGAACGCCGCCAACCTCAACATGGCGCGCGCCTATGCCGGAACCGTCATGCTCGAAGGCACGACGCTCAGCGAAGGCAGGGGGACGACGCGCCCGCTGGAGTTGTTTGGTGCGCCTGACCTCGAGCCGCTACGGGTCATGACCGAGATGGAGCGCCTCGCACCGGAATGGCTCGCAGGCTGCAAATTGCGCGACGTCACCTTCCAGCCGACGTTCCACAAGCATGTGGGCGAAATGTGCCGCGGCCTGTTCATCCACGCCGAGGGGCAGTTCTACGACCATCTGGCGTTCAAGCCGTGGCGGCTCCAGTCGCTCGCCTTCAAGGCCATTCGCCGCCTCTACCCCGACTACGATCTGTGGCGCGACTTCCCGTACGAATATGTGTTCGACAAGCTCGCCATCGACGTCATCAACGGCTCGACATTGCTTCGCGAGTGGGTTGACGAACCGAGCTCGGTCCCGGCCGACCTCGACGCGATCACGGTCCCTGACGAACGCGATTGGGAACAGCAGCGTCAGCCGTTCCTCTTGTACTGAGCGGCTCATAGTTAACCAAGAAGTAGGAGGTTGCCGCTTATCTCGCTCCCCGGATTGTTCGGGAGTTGGGCTTCGATGGCCACCGCGGGGATTGAGGAAGTCACTGAAAATGCGATCCGTGCAGTCGCGCGCGATTGCGGGTCGCTCTCCATGGAATGCAGCGACGTCGCTGGATACGTGCAGGGGGTCGCGACCCGTATCGGCGAGCATCTCAAGATGCTCGACCAGCTCGAAGAGGTTACGACCCGCCTGACCGGCGACCAGGCCCGTGTCTCCGATTCCACCGACGAAGCGCGGCTCCTCTCGGAACAGGCCAAGGCCAAGCTGGATGCGGGCCGCGAAGCCATTGAAGGGACGATCGATGGCTTCAAGGGCCTGACCGAGCTCGTCGTTCAACTCGGCGAACGCATGGCCGGGTTCGCGTCGGCGATGAATCAGGTGCAAACCGTCTCCTCGACGATCGAGACCATCGCGCGCAAGACGAATATGCTCGCGCTGAACGCGACTATCGAAGCGGCGCGCGCCGGCGACGCGGGCCGCAGCTTTGCGGTGGTTGCGGCGGAAGTGAAAAAGCTTGCGCACGACACGCGCGCGGCGACGAGCCAGATTGCATCCACCATTGGCGAACTGACCCGCGAGGCGGGTGCGGTGACGACCGAGATCAAGACCGGGGTCGAGCGCAGCCGCGCCGCCCAGTCCGGCTTCGGCACAATCAGCGACACGGTCCGGGAAGTCAGCGAGATCGTCGGCATGGTCGATCGGCAGACCGAGGGCATCGCCCACTCGACAAGCATGATCCAGACGAGCGTCGACCGGGTGAAGGCCGGCCTGACCGATTTCGCCGCCGATGCTCGCGACAATGGGCATGAGCTCAAGACCGCCGAGAAACGCCTGGCTCATCTCGAGATGCTGACCAACACCATGCTCGATACGCTCGCCAATTCCGGCGCGGAAATCGACGACACGCCCTTCATCCTCAAGGGGCAGGAGGCGTGCCGGCAGATCATGAGCGCTATCGAACGCGCGATCGATGCCGGCGAGCTGAGCATCGATGACGTCTTCGACCGCGATTACAAGATCGTCGAGGGATCGAACCCGGTCCAATATAACGTCAGGTTCAATGCCGCCGCGGACAGGCTGGTGCAGCCGATCCTCGACCGCACGAAGGCGAGCGACACGCGCATCATCGGCTCCGCCATCGGCGATATGAACGGTTACCTCCCGACCCACCTGTCCGAACGCAGCCACCCGCAGGGACCCGATCCCGTCTGGAATGACGAGCATTGCCGCAACAAGCGCATCCTGATCGACGATACGACGCGCATGGCCCTGGCGAGCGACAAGCCGTCGACCCTGGCAACGTACAGGATGGAGCTCGGCGACAAGTTCATCCCCGTGAAGAACGTCTTCGTCCCGCTGTGGATCAAGGGCCGGCGCTGGGGGAATTTCGAGCTCGCGTATCGCGACGACTGATAGGTTGGCGAAAGCTTACCCGCCCATAAACCTCGTCTTTACGGGCTTGCGTTAGGACCAGCCCATTAGGTTTCACCTTGTTGGCATCGGACCAGGGGAAGGTAATGGCAATTAACCGGTCAGTCGATGTAAAGCCGGTCACTGTTGCCGCGGCTCAGCTCGCTCGAGTGGCGAGCGAGGGATGCGCACGTCACCCCCACCTTCTGGCGCTGCTCGAGGGGACCGGCCCCCATTCCGGCCGCGACATCGCCGATGCCGTCCATCTCCTTTGCAGCCTCCACGGCCGTTATCCGGGTCTCGTCGAAGTCGCTCTCCAGCGCTGCCCGAAGGGTCCCGTGCGGGACTGGCTCACCCGCGCCTCGGATGGTTTCGAGCGCGAGCGCCTCTATCTGGTTCGGTTGACCTCTGCCGTCGGCCCGCTGCCGAGCACGCCTGGCGCAGCCGAAACGGAGTCAGGGCTCGTTGCCGCACGCCACGCGCTCGAAACGCTGGCGATGTCGGAGCGCGAAGGATGCGCTCTTGGCGCTGCCACGGCGCTGGTCTGCGACTGGTGGCCCGTTCGCCGCCTTCTCGACCGCGCCGCAGCGCGGGTCGGAAATGATGCGCCCGCGCCATCGCTTCCGGATGAGACGTCCGTCGTGGCGATAGTGGACCTTGCGACAGACAGCGGCGGTGCAGCGCGAGCGCTTGCGTTCGGCGGCGAACAGCTTCTGCTGCAACACCGCGCTGTGTTCGACCTGCTCGAAGCCCGCGCCGAAGCGCGCGGCGACTATTAAGCCTTCATTTGGATAGGCCGCCGGCTTAGGCGGCCTTCGCCAGTTCCCGATGTTCGTTGGCGGCAGCCGGGGCTTCCGCCTTTGTCTCGGCAGCGGGCTTCGCCTTCGGAAAAAGCAGCCGCGAGCCGAGCACGAGGACGCCGACGGCGAGATAAGCTACGACCGCCCACAGCGGACTATAGAGCACGCTCGCCGCGAACGGGATGCGCAGGAGAGTCGGGTTGAACCCGAAATCCTCGCCGATCGCTTCGCACACGCCGAGGATGGTGTGTGACCGAAGGGGGAGGGCGACCTGTTTCTCTTGCGCTTCCATTGCTCACTCCAATTGGCAAATGCTTGTGGCTCTTGCTGAGCAAGACCCGTGCCAAAATAGAAAACCGATTTAAATCAACATCATACCCGGCGGCGTGGTTGGACGGGTTCGCAAAATCCGCCATGTTGCCAATGCGAAAGTTGGGAATTTACACCTCTTGCTGCAAGTGCGATGTTGCAGTGCAGCATTGATATTCGACGAACGGCCACAATTTGCTGGCGGGTTGAAGTTCGAGGGAGCGGTCGATGATGCGCACGATGATGAAATCGAAGATCCACCGGGCGACCGTTACCCAGGCCGACCTCCATTATGTTGGCTCCGTGACGATCGATTCGGCGCTGATGGCGGCCGCGGACCTGCTCGAAGGCGAGCAGGTGGCGATCGTCGACGTGACGAACGGCGCGCGCATCGAAACCTATGCTATTCCGGGCGATCACGGCAGCGGCGTGATCGGCATCAACGGCGCCGCAGCGCACCTCGTCAAGCCAGGCGATCTCGTCATCATCATCAGCTACGGCCTGGTCGACGATGCGGAAGCGCGCCTGCTCAAGCCGCGCATCGTTCACGTCGACGACCAGAACCGCATCGTGAAGCTCGGCGCCGATGCGGCCGAGCCGGCGCCAGGATCAGACCAGATCAGAGGTGACCTGGTTGAGGCCCCCTGACGTCGCCGGCAGTCAG
>DATCJM010000223.1:0-10123 GCA_036562805.1 Sphingomicrobium sp. | reverse complement strand
TTGGCCGGGCGATCATGTACCCGTCGGCTGCGATTGCGATCATCGCGGCTCTCGGATGGTTCGAGCGCGGCACTGAACATTCATCCGAATATGGAGTCCTCATCGTCTTCGCCGCGGTCGGCATGGGCGTGATGGTTTCGGCGACCAGCCTCATCGCCCTTTATGTCGGGCTCGAGCTCAACAGCCTCGCCGGATATGTGCTCGCATCCTATCGCCGCACCGACGAGCGTTCCGCAGAGGCGGGCCTCAAATATTTCGTGCTCGGCGCGCTTGCGAGCGGGATCCTGCTCTACGGCATTTCGCTTCTCTACGGGTTCACTGGCACGACGAGCTTCACGGGTCTGGCCGCGGCGTTTGCACGGGGTGCGCCGTCACTCGGGCTGCTGTTCGGCCTCGTGTTTCTGCTCGCCGGCCTCGCGTTCAAGGCGAGCGTCGTTCCGTTCCACATGTGGACCCCGGACGTTTACGAAGGCGCGCCGACGCCGGTCACGACCTTCTTCGCGTCGGCTCCAAAGGTTGCCGCAGTCCTGCTCGCGACCAGGGTTTGTGTCGTCGCGCTGGCCCCGGCGACCGACGCGTGGCGGCAAATCGTGATCTTCGCGTCGCTGGCCTCGATCTTCCTTGGCGCCATCGCCGCTTACGGCCAGACCAACATCAAGCGGCTGCTCGCTTATTCGTCGATCAACAATGTCGGCTTCGCGCTTGTGGGCCTCGCCGCCGCAGGGCCGCGCGGCACCTCGGCCGTGCTCTTCTACATGGCGATCTACGTCGTGATGACCGTCGGCGCTTTCCTCTGCGTTTTGTGGATGCGCGATGCTGACGGGCAGCCGATCGAAACGATTGCGAGCCTGTCGGGCCTTTCTCAGACGCGGCCGGGTTTAGCGGCCGCCTTCGCCATCTTCATGTTCAGCCTCGCCGGCATTCCGCCTTTGTTCGGCTTCTGGCCCAAGCTGCTGGTGTTCACGGCTGCAGTGCAGGCGGGCTACGTCGCGCTAGCCGTGGCGGCCATTCTCGGCACGGTGATCGGGGCCTATTATTACCTTCGCATCGTGAAGGTCATGTACATGGATGATCCGGCCGCGCCCTATCAGCGGGTGCGAGAGCCCGTGCAGGGCCTGCTGATCCTCGTCGCCGCCATCGTCGTCTCGCCGCTCGGCTACCTGCTGATTGGTCCATTGAGCTCGCTGAGCGACCGCGCTGCGGGGTCCCTGTTCTGAGCCGCATCCGCATCGTCGAGCAGACGGGTTCGACCAATGCCGACCTGATTGCCGATCCGAATGCTATCGAGGGCGACTGGCTAGTCGCGCGCGAGCAGCTGGCCGGCAAGGGCCGTCAGGGCCGCGTCTGGCAATCACCGCCAAAAGGGAACTTCTACGGTAGCACCCTGGTGCTGTTGAGGGCAGACGATGCTGCGCCGCCGACGTTGTCCCTTGTTGCGGGGCTTGCACTCATCGAAGCGACCGATGCAGCCGTGCCGGATCAGGCGCTGATGCTGAAATGGCCCAACGACCTGCTGCTCATGGGCAAGAAGCTCTCCGGCATCCTGCTCGAGCGCAGCGGCGAGCGCGTCGTCATCGGCTTCGGCGTCAATCTCGCTTGGGCTCCGGACCTGCCGGACCGGCAATGCGCCTCGCTGTCGGGGCGGATCACGCCCGAAGCATTCGCGCCGCTGCTTGCCGGCAGCTTCGCGCGCCTGGTCAAGCTGTGGCGCGAAAGCCCCCCCGAGCTGCTCGCTCAAGCCTGGCTGTCCCGGGCGCATCCGGTCGGCACGCAGCTTACCGTTCATTCGGGTGCCAACGAATGGGTTAGCGGCCGCTTCGACGGAATTGAGCCCGATGGCGCACTGCGCCTTCGCAGCGACGACGGGCAGGTCGAGATCGTCCGCGCCGGGGACGTCGAGTTGTGAACGCAGGCGCAGGAAGCTAGGGCGCGGCCATGCTGCTCGCCATCGACGCCGGCAACACCAACCTCGTCTTCGCGCTAGTCGACGGGGGCGAGATCAAGGCGCGCTGGCGGATCGCAACCGACCCGCGACGCACCGCCGATGAATATGCCGTGTGGCTTCACCAGCTCCTCGAGCTCGAGGGCTATCCGAAGGACGCGGTGCGCGCTGTGATCATCGGGACGGTCGTTCCCCGGGCGCTCCACAATCTCGAAGTGCTCGCGAGCAAATATTTCCGTTGCGATCCATTGATTGCGGGGAGCGGCAAGGCGGCGTGGCCGATCGATCTCGACGTCGATGAGCCGCAGAACGTCGGCGCCGACCGGGCACTGAACGCGATTGCTGCCCATGCCAAATATCCCGGCGACCTGATCGTGATTGATTTCGGCACCGCGACGACCTTCGACCTCGTCGACGCAAACGGAGCCTACAAGGGCGGTATCATCGCGCCTGGCATCAATCTGTCGCTCGATGCGCTGGTCAGCGCCGCCGCCAAGCTTCCGCGCATCGCCATCGAGGCGCCGCGCGACAATATGTCGGTGATTGGCCGCACGACGCAGGACCAGATGCTGATCGGCATCTACTGGGGCTATGTCGCCATGCTCGAAGGACTGACAAAGCGGATGAAGAATGAGCTCGGACGGGCGGCGACGGTGGTCGCGACCGGCGGGCTCGCGAACCTATTCGACAAGCACACCGACGTGTTCGATGCGGTTGAACCGGACCTCACCATCCAGGGTTTGAGCCGGTTGTACGACATGGCGACGCGCGGTCCGCAATGATCCCCGGGGAAGAGCTCCTGTTCGTCGCGCTCGGCGGCTCGGGCGAGATCGGCATGAACGTCAATCTCTACGGCTGCCGCGGCCAGTGGATCATGGTCGATCTCGGCCTGAATTTCGCGGGCCCCGACTATCCGGGGATCGAGCTTATCCTTCCCGATCTCGAATTCATCGAGAACCAGCAGGACAAGCTCGTCGGGATCATCCTCACGCACGGCCACGAGGATCATATCGGCGCGCTGCCCTATCTCGCCGACGAACTCAAATCGCCGCTTTATGCGACGCCGTTCACGGCCGGTCTGATTGCCGGCAAGCTCGAGGAAGAGGGGCTGACCGGGCGGGTCCAGCTGAACGTGATCGAACGCGGCGGCACCGTCGAGCTCGGCCCGTTCCGCGTTAGCTTCGTCGCCCTTTCGCACTCGATCCCCGAGGGGAACGGGCTCCTGATCGAGACTCCATTCGGGAATGTCTTCCACACCGGAGACTGGAAGATCGACGAGACGCCGGTGATCGGTACGGCAGCCGATACCGACATCCTGACCGAGATTGGCGACAAGGGCGTTCTCGCGCTCGTGTGCGATTCCACCAACGTATTCCAGGACAAACCGTCGGGATCCGAGGAGAGCGTGCACGAGGGCCTGCTCGCGCAGGTGATGATGGCGAACGGGCGCGTGCTGGTCACGACCTTCGCATCGAACGCTGCGCGCCTTCAGACCATCGGCCGCGTCGCGCGCGAAGCGGGGCGGCAGGTGTGCATCGCCGGGCGCTCGCTCGAACGGATCCTGCGCGTTGCTCAGGCGACCGGCTATCTCGAGGATTTCCCGCCACCGATCAGCTTCGACGAAGCGATGCGGCTGCCCAAGAGCGAGGTGCTGATCATCGCCACGGGCGGCCAGGGCGAGCCGCGCGCCGCGCTCGGCCGCATCGCCTCTGGCACCCACGAGCTGAAGCTCGGCGAGAACGACACGGTCATCTTCTCGTCACGGATCATCCCGGGGAATGAGATCGCGATCGGGCGGATCATGAACCAACTCTCCGATCTCGGCGTCCAGATCGTCACGGAGAAGCAGGCGCATGTGCATGTTTCAGGCCATCCCGGACGCCCGGAGCTGATCCAGATGTACAAATGGGTCCGGCCCGAGATCGTGGTCCCGGTCCATGGCGAACCACGGCATCTCGCCGAGCACGCGCGCGTCGCGCTTGACCACGGTATCGACCATGCGATCGTCCAGAAGAATGGCGACGTGATCCGCCTTGCGCCGGGCGAACCGAAAAAGCTCGACGAAGTGCGTGTCGGGCGCCTCGTGCTCGACGGTGACGTGATTCTTCCCGCCGACGGTTCGACCGTCAATGAACGACGCAAGATCGGCTATGGCGGCTTGATCACCGTTGCCTTGCCGGTCGGTAGCGACGGTCAGCTTGCGGGAAAGCCGATGATCCGCCCGTTCGGTGTGCCGGTGGAGGAGGATCGCGACGATTTCATCACCGATGCAACCGACGCTGCAACTCGGGCCTATGGTCCTGGCGACGAGGAGAAGGTGCGTGAGGCAGTACGGCTCGCGGTCCGCCGCTGCGCGACTTTGTGGACAGGGAAAAAGCCGCTCGTCGAGGTGATGCTGCTCCAGCTCGCGGAATGAAGTTCACCTCGATCATCGCCATCTACTTCCTGTGCTTTGTCGGAAGTGCCTTCATCCTGCTGCCGTTCGGCGTCAGGACGGCGGAAGAGGTCGGGGAAGAGAGTGTTCCCGGCCAGGCCGAAAGCGCGCCGCACCGTTTCGATCTCAAGCGGCACTTCGTGAAAGCGGCAATCCTCGCCGCAGTCATCTTCGGGCTCTATTATGCGAATTGGACGTTCGGCTGGATCAGCGCCAACGATCTCGACTTCTACAACCCGCCGGAAACCACGCAGGTGGACAGCTAGCGCCGCCTGTCGATCGCCTGGGCGAGCGCCGCATAGAGCTTGCCCATGTCCGAAGACATGAGCGTGACCGCGATCATGCCGCCGTCGCGCTCGGCCATTACCCGGCGAAGCATCGCCTCGAAATCGTGGACATAGCGATTGACCGAGCGCTGGAATTCGATGTCGCTCTCGTAATGCGCGCGGATGGCGCGCGTTTCGCTGCCGCCGATGAGCCTCACCGCGCGACTGGTGAAGACGCCACGGTTGCCCTTGAGATAGGCGCCCCAGGCCTTGTCGTCGATTTCGTCGGACAGGATCTTGCCGACGTCAATCGCGGCGGAATGCATGGAGTCGATGAGGAGCGCGACCCGCCGCGCGAAGGCCTCGCTGTCCTTTTCGCGCTGCTCCTTGCCCGTTTCCTCGATGTGCTGCTCGAGTGCGATGGCGCTTTGTCCGAGCGTTACCAGCTGTTGCGTGAGCCTCTCGGACGCGCTGCGCGCCGAGTCCACCGCGCGCGCCGCGACCGTTTCGACCTCCCGCAGGCGATCTTCGATGCTCTCGCGGATCACCCTTTCGAGCGCGGCGCGAGTCTCATCGGACAGCTTTCCGGCGCTCGCCGGAATGACGCCTTCGATCGCTTCGCGGGCGCGCTCGGCCGCATGGCCGGCTGCTTCCTTCACCTGCACGAGCGCAGATACGAGGGCAGGGGCCGTTTCAGCACTCAGGTCCGCCGCCTCGCGCTCCACTTGGACCAGCATTGAGGCGAGCTCGGTCAGCTTGGACTGGGCATCGCCGACTCCGCCTTCGATATTCGCGACGAGGGCGGCGAAGCGCTCCTGCTGCTCGGAAATCGTCTGCCCCGTGAGCGCAACGCGCTCGCCGGCCTCGAGCGCCGCCTGACGGATCGCGCTGATTTCCGGCCCCACCGAAGCCGCCGACTGCGAAAGCCGGTCGGCGCCGCCTTGGGCTTCGCCGATGGCGGCGCCGAGGTTGTCGCGGATTTCGTCTGTGAGTCGATTGATCGTCTCATGAAGCGACACCGTTCGCTCAGCGATCGAACCGAGTGCTTCGTCCTGCAAGCTTGCCTGCGACGCTAGCGTGTCGAGCTCGGTCCGCGCACGGGTTAGCGATTCGAGGAAGCGATTCGCGCGCTCGTCGCCATTGGAGGCCAACTCGGCGAACCGCTCGTCGATCATGGCGAGGCCCCGGTCGATCTCGGCAATCATTTGCTGCGAAGCGCGGTCCTGTTCCGCAACCCGCCCCGAAAGGGATTCGAGCGCCGCGCTCGCATGGTCGACATTGGAAGCGAGCGATTCGGCTGCTTCCGCGCCGGCCTTGCCGATGCCGGCGGACGCCTGCTCGACGAGCGCCGCCACCGCCTCCGACTGGATGCTGATGCCCGCGCGTATCTCCTCGAGCGTTGCCGATGTCCGCTCCAACAGCATGTCGAGGCTGCCCGAGAATGCCGCCTGGGCCTCGCCAACGCGTTCGCTTGCGCCGGAACCCGCGCGGTCGATCTCGGCCAGTCGGGCAGCCAGCCTGTCCGTGGCTTCGGCGATCATCCGATCGGCTTCGCCGGTGCGTTCGATGAGAGCGCCAACCTGGTTCTCGAACGCAGTCGCCTTCGCCGCCGATTCGCCGCCGATGGAGCGCAATTGCTCAGCAAGCCCGCGCGTCACTTCCTCGGCCCGGGGCAGATCGTCGAGCAGGACCCCGATGTCGGTCCGCGCGGATTCGGCCGCCCGGTCGAGCGCTTCTCCGTGCCGCCTTAATTTCTCGCTGCTGTTGTCGAATTGCTGAGTGATGCCGCCAAGCTTCCCGGTCGCTTCGTCGCCAAGCTGCATCAGGTGCTGCGCCATCATCGTTAGCTCGGTCCGGCTATCGTTGATCCGCTGCGAGAGGACCTCGAGCAGTGCTTCGAGGGACTGCGCCTCGCCGCGCATCGCGATGACGGAGCGTGTGAAGCGCTCGGCTTCCCTGCGCCGAGTCCGTCCGAAAATCAGCCAGGCGAGGCCGAGCAGCACGAGCGGGCTTGCCGAGATGGCGAGCCATTGGGCGACAAGGGGGGATGAAGCGGGCTGTCCGGACAAAGTGCGACCGGCAGACCAGGCTGAATAAGCGATCCACAGAACGGCGAGGATCGTGAGCGCTGTTCCCAGGACTCTACGGCCGCCGGCGCCGGGCTGCGGCGCTTCCATTTCCGTCGGCTGAAGCCATTCCTCTTCAGGAATTCGCTGGTCGAACGCGATGTCCGCGCTCGTCAGCTCGAGGGGCTCTGCCGTATCCGTGGCCGCTGGCAGGGGTTCGGCGCGCTTGGGTGTGGGTGTCATCGCAACAGGCAGTTTACCATCTTTGAACAACCACGAAAGCGGTTAGAGAAGGATCGGGGAGGGACTGCAAGCTTATGGCCGTCGGCGCCCTGATCGGGGCTTATCAGGAAGACGATAGCGGAGGCTTGCGCGCGCTGCTTCCGCTCGCCGGCCGAACCCTGCTCGAATATCAGGTGCGTTGTGCGGCGGCCGCGGGTGCGGCCCCGATTCTTGTCGTCGTTGAGCGCGTTCCGCAAGGGCTGCAGGACGCGTTCGAGTGCCTTCGACAGGACAGCGTCGGCATTTTCCCTGTGAGCGACCTTGGCGAGGCCGTGAGCCGGTTCGAGGCTGGATCGATGATTCTCTTGATCGGCGATGGGCTCGCTCCGCCGGCGGAGCTCGTCGCCGCTTTGGCTGAAGAGCCGGAGCCCGCGATCGCGACCGTTCCCGACGATGACGTCCACGCCATGTTCGAGCGGATCGACGCAGAGTCCCGCTGGGGAGGGGTTGCGCTCGTCGATTCGCAGCTTCTTGGATCGACCGCGGCCATGCTCGGCGACTGGGATCTGCAGTCGACCTTGCTTCGGCGGACGCTGCAGGAGGGAGCGCGGCGAATTCCGGCGGCTGACGCAGGCGGTGATCCGTTGCTGGTCGAGTCCGCCGAGGATCTTCACGATTTCCAGCGCAGGCTGCTGGTGAGCTCGCGGGGCTTGCGGCCTGACTGGGTCAGCCGCTTCCTTCTGCCGCCGATCGAGGAGCTTGCGACGGAGCAACTGATGGAGACGCGCGTTCGTCCGAGCTGGCTGATGTGGGCCGCGCTCGCGCTGACCGTGACCGGTGCATTCTGTTTCAGCCGGGGCTGGCTCGCTGCCGGCCTGGTCCTTCTGCTCCTCTCGATGCCGCTCGACCTGATCTCCAGCCGACTGGCGAGCCTTCGCTTGAAGCCGTTGCCGGTACGGATGTTGAGCCGGATTGCATTATGGCCGGCCTCGGGTCTCGCGGTGATCGCGCTTGGTTGGTGGGAAGCGCGCGCCAATACCGGATGGGGGGCGTTCCTCGCGGCGGTTGCAGCGGTCGCCTTTGCCGAGGCAGCCCGGATCGAGCGCGTCGGCATGACCGATGGCGAGTATTGGCTGTTGTCGCGCCGCAGCGCGATTGTGGCTGCCGTCCCGTTCGCGATCGCCGGGGCGTGGACGAGCTATCTCGTCGCGCTGCTGGTTTATGCCGCAGTCTCTTTCTTCATCATTCAGCACGTGCGGCACCAACCTTCCAGTTGACGCGAAGTTAACGGAAATCGGATAACGCCGGCGTGTGATGATGCCGGAAGAATGGCCGATCGCCCCCGCCGCGGCGGAGCGGCAGGTTCCCGCGCGTGCGGCGGGGCGCGGACGGCTGTCTACCGTCCGGCAGGATTTCTTCCTCGATCCGGCCGAGCGCCTGACCGAACAGGAGCGGGCGCTGATGACCGCCATGCTCCATTGCCTCGTGGGCGACGTCGCGGCTGAAATCCGCGCCGCGCTGCCAATCGGCTGGGCCGGTGCGAATGACGATGAAGCAGCGATGATCGAGCAGCTGGGCGCCGCCGATCTGCTCGATCTACCCGAACTCGTCGCCTTGTTGCTCCGCCGCGCCGACGAGGAAAGGATCGGGAGCGCCGCGCGGGCGCGCACAGGGCGCCGCGATGCCCGCGCGCTCCAGGCGCTGATCAGTCATGAAAATGGTGCAGCGTCGGCTGCCGCAATGGCATTGATCCTTGCGCGAGGTCGCCGGCGCGACCGCTTCGGCCAGTGCCTTGTCGGATTCGATGACCTTTCCCGCGAGACGGCGGACTGGCTTGTCCACGCGATCGCTGCCTGCCTTCGCAGCCGCATCGCGGCAGCCCACGGGCCGGCGGCCGCGGACCGCGAGCTTTCGAGCGCTGCGGCCCAGTTCCTTTCGAGGCATGATGAATCGCGAAGCATCGAGGCGCTGACCGCGGCGCTCGTCGCTTTGCTCGACGCGTCCGGCGCCCTCAGCGACGAATTGCTTCTGGCCTGCGCCCAGGAAGGCGAGGTCGGCTTCATATCCGAGGTGATCGGCCGCCGCGCCGGAATTTCGGGAGACGTGGCGTTCGACGAGCTCCTCTCGGGCAAGGATCAGCAGGTGATGGCCTTGCTCCAGGTCGCCAGATTCTCGCGCGACGTCAGCGCCGGGCTGCTTGCGGCCATCGGCGACTTGCTTGGGATCGCCGATCCTGCGGCAGCGATCGGCATTTTTGATACCATGGCGCCCGACAAGGTTCAGGCGAAAGAGAGCTGGCTCGGCGCTGCGCCGGCATACAGGCGCGCGCTCGAAATGCTTGGCGGCGCAATTGGCTAGCGTTCCATCAGAACCGCGGCCCGTGCTCGGCCGGCTCGATCGGGCCGGTCGGTTGATCGCCGCCGATCCGGAGCTCGAGACCTTGCAGCGCGAAGCCGGAGCCGAGATCGGACAGATGCTTGCGCTACCGCAGGTTGCCGCGGTCGCCCACCTCGCGCGAAACCTCGGCACCTCGGTCGGGCGGCCCGCGGTCGCGGCTTCGGCCGACCAGGATGTCGAGCTTTGGGTGAATGCCAAGCCGGAGGGTGATGAAATCGCTCTTTCGCTCGAGGGATGGACCACGCGTCCCGCTGCGGGACCGCGCCTGACTTCCATCCTTGGGGGCGCGAGCGATGCGGCGGGGACGTCGGCTCAAAGGGAATGGGCGACGGACGAGGAGCTTCGCATCGTCTCGCTATCGTCCGAGCTCGCCGAGTTGCTCGGCGTCGATCTTCCGGATGTCGCGGGAGCTCCACTGACGCGCATCCTGCGGCTCGAGGAGGGTGCCGACGGCGACATGCCGCTGGTGAGCGCTCTATCCGCGCGGCGCGGTTTTTCCGGTCAGCGTGCGCGAACCCGTGGCGAGCAGGGAGCCTCGGTGATCCTCAGCGGCGAGGTCGTCACCGGCGCCGACGGCAGTTTTGCCGGCTTCCGCGGGACCGCGGAGACAGAAAGCGAATCGCCGCAGGACCTTGCTGTTCCGACGATCGGTCTCGATCTTGCGCTCGACGAACTGCTGCGTTCGCCGATCGACCGGATCATCAACAGCGCCGAGAGGATCGTCGCCCGCGCCGACGGTCCGCTGCGCGGGGACTATGCAAGCTACGGCTACGACATCGCGTCCGCGGCCCGTCAC
>DATCJM010000216.1:0-8152 GCA_036562805.1 Sphingomicrobium sp. | reverse complement strand
ACGATGGGCATGGACCGCGACTACCAGGCCTTCCAGACGGCGACCCGCTCGCGCATCGGACGGCTCGGCTTCGCATTCAAATTCTTCGGCGGCAAGGTCGGCAAGAGCTGGTGGCGGATCTGGACGCGCGGCAAGAATGTCGAGCTTCCGCTGTGGCAGCGCCCGGCCGCAATGCTGATCGTGCTCGGCTTCTACGGTGTCGGACTCGTCGGCGAGCTCGGAAGCGCCCTCACCCGCAGCTTCGAGCCGCTTCCGAAGCCCGAGAAGGCGAATCCTTCGCGCGCCCACGCGAGGAAGCCAGCAACCGCCTGATCAGCGGCTCGCCCGCTCCTGCAGATAAGCCGCAGCCGCGAGGTCCTGCACCACGTGGCCAAGCGATTTGTAGATCGTGATCTGGCTGTCGTTCTCTCGACCCGCCACGCGTCCAGCGAACACGTCTCCGATCTCGATTACTTCGAAGCTGTCGTCGATCAGCCCTGCCTCGCGCGCGGCCGCGAGCTCGGCGCCCTGCGCGAGCGCGCCGGGCCGGTAATCGGCGACGTAGCGCGATGCGGCAACTAACGCGGGATCGATCTCGACCGGCCCGAGATAGCTCGACCCCACGGCGTTGATGTGCGTCCCGGGCTTTACCCAGTCGCGGAGGATAACCGGCTCGCGTGACGACGTGACGGTGCAGATCACGTCGGCTCGCGCTGCAGCCTCGCGAGCGTCGGAGACCGGCGTGATCGCCTGGTGGATCTCTTCGCTCATCTGGTCGGCGAATGCGCGCGTCTTGTCCGCCGATCGGCCCCACAGCAGGATTTCGCGGAAAGGGCGCACGAGCGGCACCGCGCGTAGATGCGCTTCCGCCTGAATGCCGGTTCCGAAGATCGCGAGCACCTCGGCGCCGGCGCGAGCGAGCGCGTCCGTCGCCGCCGCGGTTGCGCAACCCGTGCGTATCTTCGTGATCTGCTCGGCATCGGCGATGCAGCTGACGGCGCCAGTCTCGCCGTCATAGGCGACGACCACCCCCTGGTGGCGCGTGCAGCCGGGCCGCTCCGGGTCCGCGAAGACGCTGACCACCTTCACGCCAAAGGTCGACATTGCAGCAAGCTCGCCCGGCATCGTGCCGAACATCTGGTCATCGCCGACGGTGAAAATCTGCCGCAGCGGTTGCGGCCGTTCGCCGCTCGACAGCGCGGCCATCGCGCGCCGCATTGCCGCAGTGCAGCCCGGATAATCGAGCAAGCGCTCGACCTCTGCCGCGTCGAAAAAGCTGATCGTCATCGCGCCCCCGTACAACGGCATTGCCCGCCACTCCACTCGGTGCGACATTGCACGCCTGATGGGGGCAGCGTCAGCACGAACCTCGCTCGAGCGGACGATCCGCATTGCGCTCTTCGCGCTTGCGGCGATGCTCAGCTTGACGCCCGCCTGCGCCGCAAAGGGGCCGGAGCGGATCGTCGCCGTCGGCGACCTTCACGGCGATTATGCCGCCTGGCTCGACATCGCCCGGGCAGCCGGAATCGTCGACGCGAACGGCCATTGGGCCGCCGGCCGCACCACGCTCGTCCAGCTTGGCGACATCGTCGACCGCGAGCCCGACTCGCTCCAGATCATCCGCAGCCTTCAGCAGCTCCAGGCCGAGGCCCCGCGCGCCGGCGGCAAAGTCGTGGTCGTTCTCGGCAATCACGAAGCGATGAATCTGCTCGGCGACGACCGCTACACGACACCTGGCGAATATGCCGCTTTCGCCGACGACCGCTCGCCCGCGCGGCGCGAACAGCTCTACATCGCGCTGCGCCCGAAGCTCGAAGCCGCGAACCCGAAGGCGCGCCCGTCGGAGGTCCGCGATGCGTGGATGGCCGAGCATCCGCTCGGCTGGGTCGAGCACCGGCAGGCGTGGAGCCCTTCCGGCGAGCTCGGACGCTGGGCGACGAGCAACCCGGCAGTGGTGAAGATCGACGGAACCTTGTTCGTCCACGGCGGCCTTAGCGCCGAATATGCGAAGCTCTCGCTCGACGAGATAAACCGCCGCATCGCCGCCGCGATGGCGAAGGCCGACGATGGGCCCTCGACGATCCTCTACGATCCGCTGGGCCCGCTGTGGTACCGCGGCCTCGTCATGCGTGACGCCGATGCCGAAGCGCTGCGCCTCAAGGAATTGCCGCCGCCCAGGCCGCTCAGCGTCGACCAGGAGCTCGACGCGGTGCTCTCAGCCTACGGCGCGCAGCGTCTCGTGATCGGCCACACCCCCGATCTCAAGGGCATCGAGTTCCTCGGCTCCGGCCGGCTGGCGCGCATCGATACCGGAATTTCGCGCTACTATGGGGGCCCGCTGAGCTGGCTCGAAATCGTCGGCGGGAAGATGATCCCGCATATTGTGGGGAGGTCGACGCCATGAAAGCGATGTTCGCGCTTCTTGCCTTTTGCCTGTTCCTTCTCGTGGCGCCCGCCGCCGCGCAGCAGCAGCCCAAGCCGCTCTTCGCGGCGTCCGAGCCGATCCACATCACGATCCACGCGCCGCTCTCCAAGCTGATCAACGACCGGACCACGAACACCGCAGTTGCCGGCACTCTCACCGACCCCTCCGGCCAGCTGCTCCCAATCGCCGTCACGCTTCGCGGCCATGTGAATCGCCTCGCTGAGACCTGCGAATTCCCTCCGCTGCGCGTCGAGTTCACAACTCCGCCGCCGTCGACGTCGGTGTTCGCCGGTCAGAAGAAGCTCAAGCTGATGACCCATTGCCATAGCGGATCGTCGGCCCAGCAATATCTGCTGCTCCATTACGCGACGTATCAGATGTACAATTTGCTGACGCCGCTTAGCTTCCGCGCCCGGCTCGCGTCGGTCGATTACCGCGACGCCGGCGGACGGATCATCGCGTCCAGCGCCGCCTTCTTCCTCGAAGACGAAAAAGACCTCGCGATGCGCAACGGCCTCAAGGAAGCTCGTGCCGGTGATGCCATACCGCTCGAATGGCTAAGCCCGATCGATGCAGCTCGCGCCGCGCTGTTCGAGGACATGATTGCCAATCACGATTGGTCGATGCGCGCTGGACCGGCAGGCGAAGAATGCTGCCACAACTTCAAGCTGCTCGGCGTCGGTGCGCCGGGAATGACGGTCGCCGTGCCGTATGACTTCGACTTTTCCGGGTTGGTCGGGGATCCGAACGCGCTCGCGCCGGAGCAGCTTCACATCGGCTCGGTTCGAGAACGCGTCTACCGCGGCTATTGCGCGCACAATGCGGAGGCGCTGACGATCGCTCGGCAGATGCGCGGCGCGCGGCCGCAGCTTACCGCAGCGATCACCTCGATCCCGGGCTTGGACTCGCGCAGCACCGCAAAGGCCACCGCTTTCCTCGACGGCTTCTTCGCAGACATCGCCAGCGACGACATCGTCACCGCGAAGCTGCTCAAGCGCTGCGTCTCGGGCTGATCGCTATTTTTTCTTTTCGGGCGCCGGCGGCGCGGCGTGATCGATGCCGTCATAATCGGCAAGGAAGCGCTTCATCCCGGCCCGCTCTCCGTATTCGGTGATCCACAGAACCGCGAAGCAATAGTTGAACGCGATGCTGATCACCGCGGCGAGCTCGATTGCGGCGATGCCGGCGCTGAGGCCGACCCCGACGGCGAGCAGGATGAACAACGCGTCGCCGGAACTCTTGAGCGAATTTCGAAACCTGACAGCGCCGGCGATTCCAGCGAGCGAGAAGGCCAGCGCAAGGCTGTTTTGGACGATGATCACGATGCCGGTGACGACCATCGGAAGGACGATGATCGTGTTGACCAGAGACTGGTCATATTCGTCGCCGCCGCGGACCGTCATGTAGACCCAGCTGACCGGCAGCGAGACGAGGATCGCGGCGATGATCGCGACCACCAGCCAGAACACGCTCTGTCCGAAGTTGGCGACGTGCGCCGCGCGCACCGCTTCGCTCGCGTGGAGCGGATTCTTTGTCGGCTGGGTGATTAGCTGCTCGGCGCCGCCGATCGGCAGGTAATGGCGAAGGTCGGGCCAGATTTTCAGCGCGACGAACAGCACGAGGCCGATCGCCAGATAGTAGATCGTGATTTGCAGCAGCAGCTTCGATGCACGCATCATGTCCCCCCGATGCTTGTGTCAGTGATGCTTCAATGGGCCTGCGCTCGCCTCCTCGCCGGCGGCTGGCGATAGGACGGTATCGGTTCCAGAACGCCGTAGCGTTCCTTGTGCGCCGGCGCGTCCAGCGGCGGCCACGGAATTTCCGCAAGCGGCAGCTCGGTGTCGGGAACGCGGTCGAGCAGGTCGCGCAAGACCGTCAGCCGGCCGCGCGGCTGGTCGTTGAAGTCCACCAACGTCCACGGCGCATAGTCGGTGTGCGTCGCCGACAGCATCAGCTCGCGCGCCTCGGTATAATCGTCGTAGAGGCGGCGCGCCTTCAGATCGACGGAGGAAAGCTTCCAGCGCTTCGTCGGATTGTTCAGGCGATTCAGGAAGCGCTCCTCCTGCACCGCCTGGTCGCAGCAGAGCCAATATTTGAACAAGAGGATTCCGTCGTCGACGAGGTGTCGCTCGAACTGCGGCGTCGCGTTGAGGAAGTCCTGCACCTGCTCCGCGGTCGCGAAGCCCATGACACGCTCGACGCCCGCCCGATTGTACCAGCTGCGGTCGAACAGCACGATTTCGCCCGCCGCCGGCATGTGCTCGACATAGCGCTGGAAATACCACTGGCTGCGCTCGCGCTCGCTTGGGGAGGGAAGCGCCACCACGCGGCATTGGCGCGGATTGAGCAGCCGCGCGAACATGTCGATCGAGCCGCCCTTGCCGGCCGTGTCGCGGCCTTCGAACACGATCACCATGCGCTGGTTCGTCTCTGCGACCCAGCGCGCCATCGCGCTGAGCTCCTTGCCCATCGGCTTCAGGAGTTCGAGATATTCCTGTTCGCTGAGCTCGCTCGTGCCGCTCATCGCCTGCCCCCTGACGGAGCTTCTGACACGGCTGAAGGCGGATGGGAACTGTCGAACGTCAAGCACCGGCGATTGCAGCGCTGCGCGGCTCCGCCTACGCTTCGTCACCGACCCGTCATCAGCGAGGTGCATTTGTGCGCAAGCCGCTATCCCGCCTGTTGCTCTCGACCCTGATCGCCTGCGGCTCCGCGGCGAGCGCGCAGCCTGTCGATCCCGCTCTTTATTCATCGATGCAGTGGCGGCTCCTCGGCCCGTTCCGCGCCGGCTGGGCGGAAATGATCCAGGGTGTCCCTGGCAAGCCGAACACTTTCTATTTCGGCGCGTCCGGTGGCGGCGTCTGGAAGACCGACGACGCGGGGCGAACCTGGACGTCGCTGTTCGACAAGGGAGGAAGCTCGGCCATCGGCGCCATCGCCATCGCGCCCTCGAATCCCGACGTCATCTATGTCGGCGGCGGCCAGCCCGAGCCGCGCTACGACGTTGAGGCCGGCCGCGGCATCTACAAGTCGATCGACGGCGGCAAGACCTGGACCGACCTCGGCCTTGAAGACACGCGCTACATCGGCCGCATCTGGGTCAGCCCGACGAACCCGAACAATGTCGTCGTCGGCGCGGTCGGCCATTTCTTCGGCCCGAGCGACGCGCGCGGAATCTTCCGCTCGACGGATGGTGGCAAGACCTGGTCGCACCCGCTTGCGCCCGGCGGCTTCACCGGCGTCAACGACATCGCTTCCGATCCCGCAAACCCGCGCACGCTGTTCGCGTCGACATGGGAAGCGCGCCAATATCCGTGGCAGAGCTACTTCACCGAAATCTCCGGGCCCGGCAGCGGCGTATGGCGCTCCGACGATGAGGGCGCGCACTGGCATCGCCTGAGCGGCGGCGGCTGGCCCACAGGAGCGCTCGGCCGCATCAGCCTCGCCGTCACGCGCGCTGCCGGCAAGGTCCGCGTTTATGCGAGTGTAGATTCCAAGAACGATGGCGGCCTGTGGCGATCCGACGACGGCGGCGCGCACTGGAAGCGCGTCAATCCCGGCCGCGCCTTCTCCAACTATTATTTCAACCGGGTCACCGTCGATCCGCGCGATCCTGACGTCGTGTATCTCACCGGCCAGTCGATCCGCCGCTGCACCAACGGCGGCGCCATTTGCGAGATCTTCCGTGGAAGCCCCGGCGGCGACGATTACCACTCGGTCTGGGTCGATCCGAAGAACCCCGGCCACATCGCCGAAGGGTCCGACCAGGGTGCGTCCGTGACCGTCAACGGGGGCCGCAGCTGGAGCAGCTGGTACAATCAACCGACCGGGCAGCTCTACCATCTCGCTGCCGACAACCGCTTCCCTTACTGGGTCTATGCCGGGCAGCAGGATAGCGGCACCGTCGCCATCGCCAGCCGCAGCGACTACGGCACGATCAGCTGGCGCGACTGGCACCCGGTCGGCGGCGACGAGCGCGACTACGACATCCCCGATCCGGTCGATCCCAACATCGTCTACGGCTCCGGCCTCGGCGGGCACGTCAGCCGCTGGGATGCGCGCACCGGACAAGTCACCGACGTCTCGCCCTGGCCGCTCAGCAATTACGGCGCTCGCCCGACGACGGTCGCCCATCACTTCAACTGGGTGAACCCGCTCGTCGGCTCGCGCACCGGTCCGCCGGCGATCTACCTTGGCGGCGACGTGCTGTGGAAATCGACCGATCAGGGCAATAATTGGTCGATCATCAGCCCCGACCTCGTCGGGAAGCGCGCCGGCGCCACGAACTGCGACGGCGACGTCACGCTCGAAGCCGCGCTGCCATGCGGCTACGGCACCATCTTCTCGATCGAGCCTTCACCCAACTCCGATTCCGAAGTGTGGACTGGAAGCGACAGCGGGATCGTCAGCATCACCCGCGACGGCGGCGCCAACTGGACGCAGGCTACGCTCCCCGGAATCCGCCCGTGGAGCAAGATCGCGGGCATCGACCTCTCGAGCCTCGATCCGCAGACCGCTTATGTGGCGGTCGACGGCCACCGCATCGACGACTGGGCGCCGCACATCTTCCGCACCCACGACGGCGGGAAGAGCTGGACCCAGGTCACGCGCGGCCTTCCGGCTGGACAGGTCGTCACCGCAGTCCGGTCCGACCCGGTCCGCCAGGGGCTGCTCTATGCGGGCAACGAGACCGGCGTGTTCGTCAGTTTCGACGACGGCGACGACTGGCAGCCGCTGCAGCAAAACCTGCCGACCGCCTGGGCGCGCGACCTGCTCGTCCACGGCGATGACTTGATCACCGCGACGCAGGGCCGCGCGATCTGGGTGCTGGGCGACCTCGCGCTGCTGCGCCAGCTGCAGGCGACGAACGCGAACGAGCCGTTCCGCCTCTACGTCCCCGCCCCTGCGGTCCGTGTGCGCTTCGATAACAACCATGACACGCCGCTCACCCCCGAAACGCCGGTCGGCCAGAACCCGCCCGAAGGCGCGGTAATCGATTATTGGCTGGGCAGCGGACCGCACGGTCCGGTCACGCTCGAGATCCGCGACGCGTCGGGTGCCGTCGTCCAGCGCTTCTCGAGCGCAGATGCGCCCGAGAACCTGCCCGCGGACCGTTATTTCCAGGCCGGTTGGGTCAAGCCGGAGCCGACGCTCTCCGCCGCGCCCGGTGAACACCGCTGGGTATGGAACATGCGCCGCGCGCGCCCGAAGGCGGTGTCCTACAATTACACCATCGCGGCGGTCTGGGGCCTGGATACCCCCCTCGACCCGCGCGGCCAGATGGTCGAGCCCGGCCGCTACACCGCGGTTCTGACCGTGGACGGCAAGAGCCAGTCGGTGCCGGTCGACATCGTCGCCGATCCGCGTGTCATCAACGCGGACTATGGCGCGGCACGCCAATTCTCCGAAAGCCTCTACGCGCCGATGGAGATCGCCTGGCGCGGCTATGCCGAGCAGAAGGCGGTCAGCGACCAGCTCGCCAAGCGAATGCCCGACATCAAGGACCCGGCTTTGCTTGCCGACGTGAAAACGTTCTCCGCGAAGCTCGAGCCGCCGGCGGATCCGCATGCCGGGTTCGAGAATGAAAGCGGCACCTTTGCGACGCTCGAGACTGCCGCCGAGGGAAGCGACGCCGCGCCAACGGCCGCGCTTCGCCAGACGGCGGTCAGCGCGATTGAGCAGGTCAATGCCGATTGGGCCGCATGGCAGCAGGTGAAGAGCGCGAACCTGCAGGCGCTCAACACCCGC
>DATCJM010000211.1:0-2396 GCA_036562805.1 Sphingomicrobium sp. | reverse complement strand
AGGACGTGCACCTCGGGATGACCCATGAGGAAGGTATCGAGCAGGGTCGTGCCCGATCGCGGGAAGCCGACGAGGAACGCGGGGTCGCGTCGTCCATCCTCGGGCACGGTTGCAACGCCGGCCGCCCATTCGACTGTCATCGCCGCGGCAAGCGTCCGGACCCGTTCGAGATGTAGACGCCCGCGGCCGAGCCAGTCCTGAAGATCACTTCGCGAACGATGCATCGCCTCGGCTTCGGCAAAGGCAGCCGCCGGATCGCCTAGCGCATCGGCGATCCGGCTCATCAGCCGATGCCAGCGCGTTGGATCCGGACTGTCGGGGTTCGCCAGGAGGATGTCGCGAGCCTCTTCGAGCCGTTCGTCACGAAATGCAGCGGCAGCCGCCGGGTAACCAACGGTAGCTCGGGCGACGCCGACCTTCTCGACAGCGGCCAGCAGGGCCGCGAGTGCCGTCCCGCGATTGGTCCGCTCGAGCAGCTGCGCAAGCTCACGGACCATGCCGGCATCGACATTCTGCTGACCCGGGATGCGGGCCAGCGTCAGAAGGACGTCGACCTTTTCCTCGAAACGGTCGCAGCCGGCGGCTCGAGCCGCCCGGTCGAGCTGACGATCCGACTCTTCTCCACGGCCGAGGTCGGCGAGCAGCCGCGCAAACATGAGGCGCGTTGCGACGTCATCGGGAGAGGCTTCGACCCACAGACCGAGCTCATCGGCGCTTTCATGAAAGCGGCCCGAGCGGGCGAGCGCTGTCGCAAGCGCTCGCCGGAGGGGAAGCTCGGCCGGATTGAGGGTCACCGCGCGCTTGAGCGCAGTGGCCGCCTCGTCCCATCGTGACAAAGCGCTCGTCGCGATCCCGAGGTTCGCCCAGGCCCGCCAGTCGTCCGGGCGACACTTGGCGAGCACGCGCCACGCTTCTGCAGATGCTTCGAATGCCTGAAGCTTGTCCGCGGCTTCTGCCCGGACGTGCCACAGTGCAAGCTCGGCCGGCGAAAGTCCCGAAGGCCGCTCTGCGACCTCGAGGGCGTCACCATGACGACCAAGATCCACCAGCGCCCGGGCGAGCATAACACGAACCGAATGATCGCCCGGATCCTCCGCCAGGGCCCGCCCCAGCCACTCGGCCGCGCTGGCCATTCGGCCGCTACGACATTCGATGAGCCCCATCAGGTGGAATGTCTGTGCACCGGGCGAAGCTTGCAGATGCCTTTGCGCCAGCGTCCGCGCGAGATCGAGCTCGCCGCGCTCGAATGCCGCGATCGCATCCTTCAACGGGTTTCGCCTCGCACGGCTCAGCTTAGTGAGCCGCCGAGCAGCGGGTCAATCGGTTAGCTGGAGGTCGTGCTTCCGCCGTCGGGGTGGAGCACCTGGCCGGCCATGTAGCTCGAATCGTCGCACGCCAGGAACAGGAAGCTGGGCGCGACTTCGTTCGGCTGTCCGGGCCGGCCCATTGGCGTATCCTTGCCGAAGTCTGGGAGATCCTCCTTCGGCTGGCCGCCGAAGGGGTTGAGGGGAGTCCAGATCGGGCCCGGCGCGACGCCGTTCACCCGAATCCCGTCCTTGACCAGATTCTTCGCCAGGGACCGCGTGAAGCCGAGGATCGCGCCCTTCGTCGAGCTATAGTCGAGGAGGTCCGGCGAGCCCTTGTACGTCGTCTCCGACGTGCAGTTGATGATCGCCGAGCCTTTCTTGAGGTGCGGGCGCGCGGCCTGCGTCATGAAGAACATGCCGAAGATGTTCGTCTGGAACGTTCGCCGGAGCTGGTCCTCGTCGATGTCGGTGATGTCCTTGTCCGGATGCTGCTCGCCCGCATTGTTGACGAGGATGTCGAGGCCACCGAGCTCATCGACGGTCTGCTTCACCGCCTCTTCGCAGAACTTCTTGTCGCCGATATCGCCCGCGATCGCGATCGCGCGGCGGCCTTCGCCCTCGACGATCTGCTTCGTCTTGTCCGCATCGTCATGCTCGCAAAGGTAAAGGATAGCCACATCGGCGCCTTCCCGCGCGAAGAGTGCCGCGACCGCCCTCCCGATGCCGCTGTCGCCGCCGGTGATCAGCGCGACCTTGCCCTTCAGGCGGTCCGATCCCTCGTACCGCGGCTGCCAATCGGGCTTCGGCTCCAGCTGACTTTCATGCCCGGGCTCCTGATCCTGATGGATCATGGGCTCAATGAGGTCGCTGTCCTGCTGCATGGGACCTACTCCTTGGGTGCGATGCCCATTTGCTCGCGGTCGAATTCGGCGGTGGTGGCCTGGTTCATCTCGTCGGCGGAAGCCTTGCCGCCGCGCCGAGGCGCAGGCGACTTCGCCGCCTTCGGTTGCTTCGCCTTCGTCATGATGTCCCGAACCGCCTCGTGCGCGAGCGGTTCCGCATTCACTCGCCGCTACGCGGCAATGACCG
>DATCJM010000158.1:0-7132 GCA_036562805.1 Sphingomicrobium sp. | reverse complement strand
ATCGTGCAGTCCAGCGCCTGGAGGCCGCCGCGCATTAGAGAATATGTGATCGCGCATTGGCGCTATCAGCCGGCGACGAAGGACGGACGCCCGGTCCCCTCGACAGTCATCGTCACGTTGCGCTTCGAGCTCGACTGAACGCCAATCTGGCGCGGCGGTCACGGCGCGCCTATCTGTTCACGCATGTCGTTCTTCCCGAAGCCGTCGGGCCCTCGCGCGGCGTTGCGCGATCTCGCCGCTTTTCTCGGCCAACGCAGCCGGGAGCAGGTGATCGGCGCTTGCCTGGCCCTGCTTGTCACGGCGATCATCGTGATCGAATTCGTGGTCGATCCGCAGATGGGCACAGCGCCGCCGCCGGATGAAGTGGACGTCCAGCTCTATGCGCCGAATCGCACCGACGCCGAAATTGCCGCCGACCAGAAGCGCGACCAGGCGTCAAAGGAAGCCGCGGAAAAGGAGCAGCAGCGCCAGATGAAGCAGCTCGCCAAGCAGCTCGGGATTGACTGAAGATCAGCAATGGATGCGCAAGGCCGTCGCGCTCGGTGAGGATGCGCGGGGTGAAAGTGCGCCGAATCCGAACGTCGGTTGCGTGATCGTCTCGAGCTCTGGCCGCGTTATCGGCAAGGGCTCGACCGCGCGCGGCGGACGCCCGCATGCCGAAGCGGTTGCGCTGGCCGAAGCCGGCAAGCGGATTGCCGGCGCGACCGTCTATGTGACGCTCGAGCCGTGCGCCCATGAGAGCGACCGCGGCCCCGCGTGCACGGACTTGCTCGTCGCTGCGCAGCCCGCCCGGCTCGTGATCGCGCTCAAGGACCCGGACGCGCGCACGGCGGGCAAGGGGATCCGCCGACTTCGCAGGGCCGGTGTCGAGGTCGTCTTGGGTGTGGAACGCGAGGCAGCGAGGCGCTCGCTTTCGGGATGGCTGACGCGGCTCGAACTCGGCCGGCCGCGAATCACGCTCAAGCTCGCTTTGTCGATCGACGGCAAGATTGCGCTTCCGTCGGGCGAATCGAAGTGGATCACCGGCGAAGATGCACGCCGACACGTGCATTTCGAACGCGCGCACAGTGACATGATCCTGGTCGGTCGCGGCACCTATCTCGCCGATGAGCCGCGGCTCGACGTTCGCCTCCCGGGTCTGGAAGAACGCTCGCCGCGCCGCGCGCTGCTCACTCGCGGGGAAGCCGTCGACGGCTGGGAAACCCTTCGAAATCCGGGTGATGTCTTTCGACTTCATGACGTCAACGACCTCCTCGTCGAGGGCGGGTCGTCGACTGCGACCGCGTTCCTGTCCGAAGACCTGGTCGACCGCATCCTGATCTATCGAGCGCCCATCATCGTCGGCGAGGGCAAGTCGAGCTTCGGCTATGTCGGCCTCGACGCGATCGCGGACGCGCACGGCCGGTGGCGCTTCGTCGACGAGCAAAGGCTCGGGGTCGACCGGCTCGAAGTTTACGAGCGCGAACGGCGCGACTAAGCGCCACAGCAATGTTCACCGGGATCGTCACCGACGTCGGCACCGTCCGCAGCGCGGAGCAGCGCGGCGATCTGCGGCTGGTGATCGAGACAAGCTATGACTTGAAAAGCATTGACCTCGGCGCATCGATCGCCTGCTCCGGGGCCTGCCTCACCGTGGTCGACAAGGGCGAGGACTGGTTCGCGGTCGACGTCTCGGGCGAAACTGTCTCCAAGACTGCTGCCGATCACTGGCGCGAAGGCGCGCGGCTCAACCTCGAGCGATCGCTTCGCATCGGCGACGAGATCGGCGGACACATCGTGACGGGCCACGTCGACGCGGTCGGGACGGTCGTTGGCGTCTGTCCGGAGGGCGATTCGAAACGCGTCGGGATCAGCGTTCCGCGCGCGCTCGCGCCGATGATCGCCGCGAAGGGCTCGGTTGCCCTCGACGGCGTGTCGATGACCGTCAACGACGTTCGCGATGCGGAGGACGGGACGACTCACTTTTCGGTCAACGTCATTCCGCACACGGGGGCTCGCACGACGCTCGGTGAGCTCGATCAAGGGCGACAGCTTAATGTCGAAGTCGACGTCCTTGCGCGCTATATCGATCGGATGCTCGCGTCCCGCGCACAATAGGAACACATTTGTTTCCAATTCACATCACACTGCGATGTGATATTGGGCGCCTATGAGCACGACTCTCATCGAGCGCCTGGAAGCCATCATCGAAACCGGCGAAGTGAGCCGTTCGGGCCTCGCCCGCGCCGCCGGCCTCCACCCCAACAGCCTCCGCAAGCTGGGGACCGCGGAGTGGAATCCGACTGCGGACACGCTCACCCGCCTCGAGAAATTGATCCAGCGCGGAACGACGGAAGTCCTTGTCGGGGCGGAAACGATCATCAACGAGGCGCGCAACGGGCGCATGTTCATCCTCGTCGATGACGAAGGTCGCGAGAATGAAGGCGACCTCGTGATCCCGGCGCAAATGGCGACGCCGGACGCGATCAACTTCATGGCCCGCCATGGCCGTGGCCTCATCTGCCTCGCGCTTGGCAAGGAACGGGCCGAACAGCTCGGGCTGGAGCCGATGACACGGACCAATCGAAGCCGCAACGAGACGGCGTTCACCGTCTCGATCGAGGCGCGCGAGGGAATCACGACCGGAATCAGCGCGGCCGACCGCGCGCGGACGATCGCCGTCGCCATCGATGCGTCCCACGGGCCCGACGCGATCGTCTCCCCGGGCCACGTGTTTCCGCTGGTGGCGCGGCCCGGCGGCGTCCTTGTCCGCGCCGGTCATACCGAGGCCGCGGTCGACGTTGCACGCCTCGCCGGGCTCAACCCGAGCGGCGTCATCTGTGAGGTGATGCGCGAAGACGGGACGATGGCGCGGCTCGATGACCTGATGGATTTCGCGCGCACGCACGGGCTCAAGATCGGCACGATCCGCGACCTCATCGCCTACCGGTTGAAGAAGGATCATCTGGTCGAGCGGGTCGCGGTCAGCGGCTTTACCTCGCATAGCGGCGGCGCATGGCAGGCGCAGGTTTTCCGCGACAAATCGAGCGGCGAGGAGCAGCTCGCGCTCGTCCACGGCACCCTCGACACCGATCGCCCGGTGCTCGTGAGGATGCACAGCATCGATCTCTTCGCCGACGTTCTTGGCGAGGAGTGTCCGAAGTCGGGCGTTCTCCATTCGGCGATGCGAATGATCGAAGATGAGGGCTCGGGCGTCGTTGTCATGCTCCACGCCGCGGCGCCGGGCTCGCTGTCCCGTTCGATCGACCTGCGTGCCGGCAAGCCTGCCGAAATCGGCGATGCGGTCCGCGGCTACGGCACCGGCGCGCAGATTCTCGCCGCGCTCGGCATCCACGACATGATCCTTCTCTCGAATTCGCGCCATTCGCCCGTGGGTCTTTCCGGCTACGGCCTCGCGATCGTGGAAGAGCGCCCGATTCAGGTTGAAGGCTGAAGCATGTCGACGTTCCTGCTGGTCGAGGCGCGATTCTACCCACACCTCAACGACATGCTTCTTGAGGGTGCCCGACGCGCGATCGGAAGTGCTGGCCACAAGCACGAAACGATGACCGTTCCCGGCGCGCTCGAACTGCCCGGCGCTATCGCGCTCGCGGCCCGAAGCGGCCGGTTCTGCGGATTCGTCGCGCTCGGCGTCGTCATCCGCGGCGAGACCTACCATTTCGAAGTGGTTTCGAACGAAAGCGCGCGCGGGCTGATGGAGCTGACGCTCCAGGGTTATGCGATCGGCAACGGCATCTTGACCGTCGAGAACGAAGCCCAGGCGATCGAGCGCTGCAATCCGGCCCGGCTCGACAAGGGGGGAGGCGCCGCCAGGGCCGCCCTGGCATTGTACGCACTGCGCGAGAAGTACGCGCCCTAGCTTCCTGAGCCGCCACCGCTATGGCCGCCGGGTGAGCGAGCCGAAAGCCCATCCACTTGCCTTCCCGGCACTTTTGCTCGGCAACGTCGTGCTCGCTTTCGGGCCCTGGCTCGTCCGGTTGTCGGACGTCGGCGCGGTGGCCGTCGGCTTCTGGCGATTGCTTCTCGCATTGCCCTTCCTGTGGCTGGTTGCCCGCGCGACGCGACAGCCGGCGCATTGGCCCAGCCGACCTCTGGTGACGATCATCGCGATCGCCGCGCTTTTCTACGCTCTTGATCTTGCAGCGTGGAATGCCGGCATCCGGCTCACCAAGCTCGGCAATGCGACATTGTTCGGCAACACCGGCAGCTTCGTGTTCGCGGGCTATGGGTTATGGCTTGCACACCAACGACCCTCGACCCGGCAGTCGGTGGCGATCGGCTTCGCTCTCGCCGGCGCCGTTCTGCTAATGGGCGGAAGCTACGAGCTCAGCCCGAAGAATCTGACCGGCGACCTGCTGACGTTGCTCGGCGGCCTGTTCTACGGCGGCTATCTGATCTTCGTCGAGCGCGCCCGTGTTAATTTGCAGCCGCTCCCGCTCCTCTTTCTCTGCACGCTGTTCGCTGTCCCGCTCCTCCTTCTCATCAGTCTTGGCCTCGACGAGAAGGCATGGCCGCACAATTGGACGCCGCTGATCATCTTCGCTTTGTCGAGCCAGGTGCTCGGGCAAGGGCTGCTCGTCTATTCTATCGGTACGCTGCCGCCGCTCGTCGTTGGACTCGGCCTGCTTACCCAACCCGCTGTCTCGGCGACTATTGGCTGGTTCGCTTATGGCGAGACCTTGTCGATCACCGATATCGCCGGGGCAATCGGCATCGCAGCAGCGCTCGTGGTCGTCCGCCTCCCCGACCGGGGCTTGCGCGCGTCAACCGAGCCGCCCAGTTGAGTGCGATGGCCGACCCGAGTCCTCTCGAGAAGCTCCGCCGCGAACTTGCGCTGGCGGTGGGCGAGAACGCCGTGTTCGACGGCTGGACTTCCGCTGCGGTGGATTCCGCTGCACGGCAGCTCGGCGTCGACGCGGCCCAGGCCCGCCTCGCCATGCCCAAGAGCCAGGCTGCCATGATCGACACCTACATCCAGGAAGTCGATCGCGGCCTCCACGCATATTTCACGCCGGAGCGCTTGGCGGCGCTGAAAATCCGCGAGAAGATCCGGGGCCTCGTCTGGAGGCGCCTCGAGATCATGGGGCCCGCGCGCGAGGCGGTCCGCCGCGCGCTTGCGATCCTCGCCATGCCGCAGAATCTGCCGCTCGCGCTCCGCATCTCCTGGCGGACGGCGGACCGAATGTGGCGCATCGCGGGAGATACGAGCACCGATTTCAACCATTACACGAAACGGATGACGCTCGGCGCGGTCTATGCTTCGACGCTGCTGGTGTGGCTCGATGATGAAAGTGAAGGCTGGGCGGACACGGCAGCTTTCCTCGACCGCCGGATCGACGACGTGATGAAGATCGAGAAGCTCAAGGCCGAGTGGCGCGGTTCGGCCGACCGACGCCTGAGTGTTTCGCGATTCCTCGGCCGGCTCCGCTACCCGCCGCGATAACGCTTGACGCGCCAAGCTTTACATTGATGTTGCTGCGCATTCCTGGGGGGAGGGCAAAATGCGCCGTGTGTTGGCTGCTTTATTCTTGATGACCATGACATCCGGACCGCTCGCCGCACAGGCGACCGATACTTCCGACCCCTATATATGGCTCGAAGACGTCTACGGCGCCAAGCCCATGGCCTGGGTGCACGAGCATAATGCGAAGACGCAGGCGGTGCTCGAGGCAGACCCGCGCTATCAGGGATATTATGACGAAGCCCTCGCCATCGCGCAGGCCGAGGACCGCATTCCGGCCGGTTCGTTCATCGGCGGGAAGGTCTATAATTTCTGGCAGGACGCCAATCATGTGCGCGGGATCTGGCGGCGCACCAGCGTCGAGGATTATGCGACCGGCCACCCGAACTGGGAGACGGTGCTCGACCTCGACACGCTCGCAGCAGCCGAAAAGGCGAACTGGGTGTGGAAGGGCGCGCAATGCGCGCGGCCGGCCGAACGCCGCTGCCTGATCAACCTGTCCGACGGTGGCGAGGACGCGGTGACGATCCGCGAGTTCGACCTCGGCAGCAAGGATTTCGTGAAGGGCGGCTTCATGCTGCCCAAGGGCAAGCAGGACGCGAGCTGGCAGGACGAGAACACGCTCCTCGTCAGCCGCGAATGGGTGCCGGGCCAGCTGACCAAGTCGGGCTACGCCTATGTCGTCAAGCGGCTGAAGCGCGGCCAGCCTCTCTCTGCCGCGACGCAAATCTTCAGCGGCACGAAGTCAGACGTCTCGGCCGGCGCCGGCGTGCTGCGTGACGAGCAGGGCAATGTCCTCCCGGTCATCTCCGAAGGCACGGATTTCTTCCACTCGAAGAATTTCCTCATCGGGCCCAAGGGCAACCGTCTGATCGGCATCCCTGCCAAGGCGCAGCTGGTCGACATGGTCCACGGCCGGGTCATCATCCAGACCCAGGAAGCGTGGAAGCCGGCCGGCGCGTCGAAGACGTTCCCGGCGGGGTCGCTTCTGTCGGTCAACTTCGTCGACCTTCGCGCCAATCCGTCGCATCTCAAGCCGACGCTGATCTATACGCCGGGCCCGCGCGAAGCGCTCGAAGGCGCGACGGCAGCGCGCGACATATTGCTCGTCTCGACGCTCGATAATGTCCGCGGGCGCACCCTGCTCTTCACGCCGACCAAGACCGGCTGGAAGCGGCAGGCGATGGACCTGCCCGACAATGCGACGATCGGCGTCGTCAGCGCCAACAGCAAGGACAATCAGGCGCTGATCGGCGTCACCAGCTTCCTCGTGCCACCCTCGCTGTGGCTCGCCAATGCGGCGACCGGCGACGCGCGCCAGATCATGAGCCAGCCCGCGAAGTTCGACGCGTCGAACCTGGTCGTCGAACAGAAGCAGGCGACCTCGACAGACGGAACCAAGATTCCCTATTTCATCGTCCACCGGAAGGACATGCCGCTCAACGGCAATACGCCGACCTTGCTCTATGCCTACGGCGGCTTCGAAGTCTCGATGACCCCGACCTATTCCGGGACCACGGGCAAGCTGTGGCTCGAGCATGGAGGCGCTTATGTGCTCGCCAACATCCGCGGCGGCGGCGAGTTCGGGCCGAAGTGGCACGAGGCCGGCCTCAATGTGCACAGACAGATCATCTATGACGATTTCGCGGCGGTGGCGAAGGACCTGATCGC
>DATCJM010000156.1:0-1891 GCA_036562805.1 Sphingomicrobium sp. | reverse complement strand
AGCGCGGGCTGATCGATTATTATCTTGCGCTGGCCGAGCGGCATGACCTGCCGTGGATGGTCTATCACATTCCCGGGCGGACCGCGGTCAGCGTCACGCTCGATACCTTGAAGACGCTGAAGGATCGCTCTCCCAATTTCGTCGGCATGAAGCATGCGGTGAACGACCTTGGGTTCGTCACCGAATGCCTGACCAGCCTCGGCGAGGACTTTCGCATTTTCGTAGGCCTCGAGGAGCTGTCCTTCCCGATGATGGCGATCGGCGCCTGCGGCCTGATGAACGCGGTTGGAAACCTCCGCCCGAAGCCCCTCGCGCAGCTCTGCGAAGCGGTGTGGAACAGCGACATTCCGGCGGCGCGCGCGCTTCACGAGCGTCTTCTCGAGGTCAACCAGGCCGTGTTCTTCGACACCAACCCGATCCCGATGAAATATATGATGAAGCGGCTCGGTCTTATTCCCGACAATGAGCATCGACTGCCGATGGTGCCAGCGACGCCCGAGCTCGAGCAGCGGCTCGATGCGGTGCTGGAGCGCGCCGGCCTGCTCACTGCCGCTGCGGCATGAAGCTCGCCAAACTCCAGCGCGGTACGTGGGTCGCGGTGACCGACGAGGGCGCGGTCGACCTGACCGACGCAATCGACGGCGATATCCGAGAGCATCTCGACGAAGGCTCGCTCAAGCGCCTCGCTGAATTCGCGAAGGGACGTTCGGCGGACATCGGCCCCGACGACCTCAGCTATGCGCCGTTCCTGCCGAACCCGGAGAAAATCATCTGCGTCGGCGTCAACTACCGCAACCGCAACGAGGAATATCGCGACGGTTCGGACGTGCCGAAATACCCGAGCCTGTTCTTCCGCGCGCCAACCTCGTTCACCGGCCACGAGGCGCCGCTCATTCGTCCACGCGAAAGTGACCAGCTCGACTATGAAGGCGAGCTGGCAATCATCGTCGGAAAAGGGGGCCGCCGAATCCCGAGGGACCAAGCGCTGTCCCATATCGCCGGCCTGACGCTGGTGAATGAAGGCACGCTGCGCGACTGGGTGCGCCATGCGAAGTTCAACGTCACCCAGGGCAAGAATTTCGATTCGAGCGGATCGATCGGGCCGTCGATGGTCACGGTCGACGAGCTCGACGGGTTCGATTCCATCCCGATCCAGACGCGCGTCAACGGTGAGCTTCGGCAGGACGATACGACCGCGAGCCTGATCTTCGGCTTCGCCGACCTCATCGCCTACATTTCGTCCTTCACCACGCTAAAGGCCGGCGACGTGATCTCGACCGGCACGCCGCCTGGCGCTGGGGCGCGGTTCGATCCGCCAGTCTATCTTGAGCCCGGGGACGTGATCGAAGTTTCGTCGCCGAAGATCGGCACCTTGCGCAACGGCGTCGTCGATGGCTGACGCGGGTTCCGCACGCACCCGCGCAGCGGCGATGCGTCCGTTCGACCAGTCGCTGCCGATGGTGCTGCTTCGCGCACGGGAAGCGGTGATGCGGGGCTTTCGACGGCTACTTCGCCGTCACGGCCTCAACGAGCAGGAATGGCGCATCATGCGTGCGCTGGTGGAGGCAGAAAGGCTCGAGATCGGCGAGCTTGCCGAACGGGTGTTCATTCTCAAGCCGAGCGCGACGCGAACCGTGAAGAATCTGGAAACGCGCGGAATTGTCGGTCGCAGCCGCCCGATCTCCGATCAGCGGCGAGCGCTCATCGCGCTGACGGCTAAGGGTCGCGCGCTGTTCGACGAGCTAGCGCCGCAGTCGGAGCGTGAATATGCGCGCATCACCCAGCGCATCGGCCGCCGCGACATGGACGAGCTTTATTTGGTTCTTGGACGCGTCACGGACGTGCTGAACCGCGGCTAGAGGTCGAGCACCAGCCGCGGCGATTTCGACCG
>DATCJM010000155.1:0-7606 GCA_036562805.1 Sphingomicrobium sp. | reverse complement strand
ATGGATCCGCTCGGCCCGCATCCGGGCGAGCAGCTCGATCACGCCCATCGATTCCGGAACGAACAGAGGTTCGCGCATCAATGCGTTGAGCGATCGGTCGCGCGACGGATCGACGCTGGCGAGGAAGACGTCCTTGATGTGCACCATGCCGATCACTTCATCGAGGCTTTCGCCATAGACGGGCAGGCGGCTGTGCCCGGCATCGACAAAGGCCCGCACGAGATCGTCGAAGCTGATGTCCCTCGGCACGGCCATGATCTCGCCGCGCGTCACGCAAATGTCGCCAGCAGTCTGCTCGCCGAAATGCAGGAGGTTGCGAAGCATCTGGCGCTCGGTGGCGCTGAGGTCGCCGGCCGGGGCGCTGTCGCCTTCCTCGGCCTCGTCGATCGCGTCCTCGATCTCCTCGCGGAGCGTCGGCTCGGAATCCTCGCCGAAGATGAGGTGGCGCATGCCGCGCCACAGCCGCGAGCCGGTATCGTCTCCGCGCGTCGCCATCAGGCGGTCACCTCGTACGGGTTGGCGATGCCCAAGCGGCCGAGGGCCCGAACCTCGCGGGCCTCCATGTCGCCCGCCGCGGCGTCTTGGTCATGGTCGAAGCCGAGCAGGTGAAGCGTGCCGTGGACCACGAGATGCGCCGCGTGATCTTCTATGCTGACACCTTTCTCGTGCGCTTCCGCGGAACAAACGCCGTGCGCCAGGATGATATCGCCAAGCAACAATTCAACACCGGAGACATTTACGAGAGTCAAGTCGCGCTCGTCGGCCATCGGAAAGGACAGAACATTCGTCGCCTTGTCCTTGCCCCGCCAATGCGCGTTGAGCGCGCGGACCTCCTCGTCTCCGCTCAGCGTCACCGAGACCTCGACTGGACGCTCGGAATCCACGAGCTCCGGATAAGGGCTCTCGGCGATCGCGGCTTCGGCAGCCTTCCGGACGAGCGGCAGCCAGAAGCTGCTACTGTCCCATTCCTCGTCTGCGTCGAGCGCGATTTCGAGCATCATGCGCGTCTTCTAGGCCCCGGGGCCTTCATAGGCGTCGACGATGCGTCCGACGAGGGGGTGGCGAACGACGTCGGCCGCAGTGAAGCGAACGACGGAAATACCTTTGACATGACTGAGGCGATTCACGGCATCGGCCAAGCCGGACTTCGACGGGTCGGGAAGGTCGACCTGGTGAGGGTCGCCGCAGATAACCATGCGGCTGCGCATGCCGAAGCGTGTCAGGAACATCTTCATCTGCAGCGGCGTCGTGTTCTGCGCCTCGTCGAGGATGATGAAGGCGTCGTTGAGCGTGCGGCCACGCATGAAGGCAAGTGGCGCGATCTCGATCTCGCCGGAAGCAATGCGCCGCTCGACCTGCTCGGTCGGCAGCATGTCGTAGAGCGCGTCATAAAGCGGGCGGAGATAGGGATCGACCTTCTCCTTCATGTCGCCGGGCAGGAAACCCAGGCGCTCGCCAGCTTCGACGGCAGGGCGCGAGAGGATCAGCCGGTCGACGCTTCCGCTGATCAGCTGCGACACGGCCTGGGCAACTGCGAGATAAGTCTTGCCGGTGCCCGCCGGGCCGAGGCCGAAGATCATCTCGTCGCGCGCCAGCGCCTCCATGTATGGCGTCTGCATCGCCGAGCGCGGGACGATCGTCTTCTTGCGCGTGCGGATCATCACCCGCGGGGCCGAGGTCACTTCCTCCTGGATAATGCCATCGAGGTTCGGTTGCGCGGCCATTCCAAGCACGGCTTCGACGGCTTCGCCGTCGACGTCGTGGCCGCTGTCGAGGCGGTTGTAGAGGCCGATCAGCACGTCGCGAGCGCGGGCCGCGGCGTCGGCGTCCCCTTCGATCTGCACCCGGTTTCCGCGCGCGGCGATGTGGACGCCAAGCCGTTGCTCGATGGTGATGAGGTGCCGGTCGTAATCGCCGAACAACGGCCCGAGCAGATAGGGTTGCTCGAACTCGATCTCGAGGCGCGCGCGGTCGGGAACGGTGGCGAGGTCGCGTCGCGCCATCAGGCGGCGGCTTTCGCGGCGACGGCGCCGGTCATGCTGTTCGGCCCGGCTGCAACAAGAGTCACGTCCATGAAATCGCCGGGCGCAGCTTCCGTTTCAACGTGAACCGACTGGAGCCACGGGCTCTTGCCGATCATTTGACCGGAATGGCGGCCCTTCCGCTCGATGAGGATCCTCGTGTCGCTTCCCACTTTGGATTGATTGAACGCGAGGCTGTGCGCGTTGATCCGATCCTGCAGCCGCTGCAGCCGCTCGTCCATCACTTCGCGGGCGATCTGTCCCTCCATCGTCGCGGCCGGTGTCCCTGGCCGCGCGCTATATTTGAACGAATAAGCGGAAGCGTAACCGACCGCATCGACGATCCGTAGCGTGGCTTCGAAATCCCCGTCGCTCTCGTCAGGAAAGCCGACGATGAAGTCGCCGGAAAGCGCGATGTCGGGACGGGCGGCACGCATCTTCTCGATCGTCGCCAGGTAGCTGTCCACGGTGTGGCTCCGGTTCATCGCCTTGAGCATTCGATCGCTGCCGGACTGCACCGGCAAGTGAAGGTAGGGCATCAGCTTCTCGACGTCGCCATGCGCTGCGATGAGCGCGTCGCTCATGTTCGCGGGATGCGAGGTCGTGTAGCGAATGCGCTCGAGCCCATCGATCCCGGCAAGCGCACGGATGAGATCGGCAAGCCCGCGCCCATCATGCTCCCATGCGTTCACATTCTGGCCGAGCAGGGTGATTTCGCGCGCGCCGGCATCGACGAGCTGCTGCGCCTCGGCAAAGATGTCTCCCCACGGCCGCGAGACTTCCGCGCCGCGCGTGTAGGGGACGACGCAATATGTGCAGAATTTGTCGCAGCCTTCCTGGATCGTGAGGAAGGCGCTCGGGTTGGCGCGCCGCCGCTGCGGGAACGCATCGAACTTGCTGAGCGGTGGAAGATCCGTGTCGACCGGCCGCGCTCCGCGCTTCGCTGCTGCGACCATCTCCGGAAGCCGGTGATAGGCTTGCGGGCCGACGACGATATCGATCATCGGCGAACGCCGCTTCGCCTCGGCGCCCTCGGCCTGCGCGACGCAGCCGGCAAGCGCGATGAGCGGCTTCGAGCCGTCCTCGCGCCGGAGGCGGCCGACATCCGAATAGGCCTTCGCGGCGGCTTTCTCGCGGATGTGGCAGGTGTTGAGGACGACCAGGTCGGCGTCGCCTGTTTCGGCCGGCGTCATGCCCTGCGCCGCCAGCATTTCCGCCATGCGTTCGCCGTCATAGACGTTCATCTGGCAACCGAAGCTTTTGATTTTGAAGGTCTTGGGTGTCATCCTGTCTCGCCTATAGGCGAGTGGGCGGGCGACTTGAAGCCGAGCGTCTCGGCGATGGCGTCGCGGGCGTGCTGGGCGAGCTGCTTGCGGTCGCCGCTGCGATCGAGCGCGGGAAGCACGCTTATGGTCACGGGCAGCACGCCCTTGCGTCCGAGCAACCTCAGCACATTGTCCTTGCCCGGCTCTATCCACCAGCCGATCTCCGGCGCCGCATCGCCATAGTCCATGACAACGGGCCGGATCGCGACGTCCTTGGCCGCGAAATTCGCGGCTTCCAGCAATGTTGACCGAAAGGGCAGGAGATGAGTTCCTGGGCCCGTCGTCCCTTCGGGAAACAGGATGACGGGCTTGGGGCCCTCGAGCGCTTTCGCGATTGCGACGGCCTGCTCCTTCGCGCCTTTCCGATGGGTGCGCTTGACGTAAACGGTGTCGTTCTGATCGGCGAGCCAGTGGATGAGGGGATGGCCGAGCTCGTCCTTCGATACGAATGCGCAATTGGTCGCGCCGCCGAGCACGAGAATGTCGAGCCAGCTGATGTGGTTCGACACAAGCAAGGTATGGCGACGAATCTTCGCTCCCTCGAGGCGCGCCCGCGCGCCGACGATCCACGCCGCAGCCGCCAGGAACCGGCGTGGCCACCGCGACCGACCGAAGATCAACTTCGTCACGATATGGATCGACCCGACGACTCCAAAAAGGAGGAGCAGCGCCGCGATGCGGAGAGCCGCGCGACCGTTCAGGCGAACTCGCTCAGCGTTCGCGATTGAGCGAAACTCCGTAGAGCTCCATCCGATGATCGACGAGCCGGAAGCCGAGCCTTTCGGCGATCCGCTTCTGAAGCATCTCGAGCTCCTCGTCGACGAACTCGATCACGTTGCCGGTTTCAACGTCGATCAGATGATCGTGGTGGGCCTCCGATGCGGCTTCGTAACGCGAGCGCCCGTCGCCGAATTCGTGCCGCTCCAGAATGCCCGCTTCTTCGAACAGGCGGACGGTGCGGTACACCGTGGCAATCGATATGTTCGGATCGATCGCGGCCGCGCGCGCGTGGAGCGTTTCGACATCCGGATGATCTTCGCTGTCGCCGAGAACCCGCGCGATTACCTTGCGCTGCTCGGTGATGCGAAGGCCCTTGTCGGCGCACAGCGCCTCGATGTCGATGGTGCGCGTCATATCGGCAAATTAGGTCGGCGCGGGCCGGTCGTCCAGCGACCGCTACTTGCGGCTGCGACGCCGCTTGGTTCCGAGGCCGATCGACTTCGCCAGCGTCCGGCGCTGTTCCGCATAATTGGGCGCAACCATCGGATAGTCCGAGGAGAGGCCCCATTTCTGCCGGTAATCCGCAGGCGTCATCTGGTGATTGGTCATCAGGTGACGCTTCAGCATCTTCTGGCGCTTGCCGCATTCGAGGCAGGCGATTGCGTCGGACTTGACCGACGAACGGATCGACACCTTGGGTTCGGGCCGCGGTTCGGGGGCGGCTGCCATGTGCGAGATGCCGCTGAGCGCGCCATGAACGTTCTGGATCAGATTGGGCAGGTCGTTTACGGCCACGCTATTGTTGCTGACATGCGCGGCGACGATGTCGGCGGTGAGAGTCAGCAGCGTATCTTCGGCAGCTTCATTGTCGGCCATGGCGAATTTTCCCGAAAAAGTGAGCAGAGTAGCCTGCAGAACACTGCACGCGACTTGGCCAGTAGGCGGGCTTACTGGCCCGTGCAAGAAGCTTCGAAGATGAATGTCTACTAAAGCTCGCAGGCCAGGGTGATCGCATCGTACCTGTTGCCGTTCGCGGCGTGATAATAGTTGCGCCGCCTTCCGACGGGCGAAAATCCAGCCACTTTATACATACTTATCGCGGGGTTGCCGTCGCGCACTTCGAGATGGACGCGGCTGACTCCGCTATCGCGAGCGCGATCGACAAAGTCGTCGAGGAGCAGCTTGCCGATCCCGCGTCGTTGATCTTTGGGCAGGACCCCGATCAGCAGCAGCTCGGACTCGTCCGCCACCGTGCGGAACAGCGAAAAGCCCACAACCGCGTCGCGCGTGCGATCGACCGCGAGCACCAAAAACACCCCGGCCATCGGCAAAATGCCGGAGAGTTGGGAGCGCGTCCATGCTTCGCCGAAGATGTCGCCGAACGAACCGTCCATGACCGTCATGACGGCGTCGATATCGTCGGCCCCGCCGGGCGCGACGCGGACCTGGTCGGCGAGCGCGGGCGTCGCCATCACGCAGCTTCCTTGACGCGGGCATCGGGTGCGCGCGCGTAGACGGGTTTTGGAGGAAGCGACCGGATGGCCTTAGGGAGGCGAAAGGCGTTGGACGCGGACGGCCAGGCTTCGCGCGCCTCGCCCCAGCCGCGCGCATCGACGAGCTGGCGCGCGCCGGAGCCGATCACCAGCCGCGCCGTCGCGAAACGGGCGGCCTCGGCGGGAACGAGGTTGCGCAGCTCCGAGACGGGCTGCGCGGAGTCGAATTGCTGGACGAACAGCTCGCCGTGGCCGCCGACAATGGCTGCGGCGACGTCGCTGCTTTCGGTACTGGCAAGCAGCGCGAGAGACGACATGCCGCGAAGCTCCGCGCCCCATCCGATCGCGAGCCCGTGCGCAGCGGCGATCGCGACGCGAATGCCCGTGAAGCTTCCGGGGCCGACGCCGACGAGGACCTGTTCGGCCCGGCGGCCGTCGAGCAATTCGGCGATCATCGGAACGAGCCGCTCCGAATGGCCTCGGCCGATCAGCTCGTCCGCCCGGCCAACGCACGTGCCGGCGCCGTCGAACAAAGCGGCGGTGCAGGCTGCACTCGACGTGTCGAACGCCAACAACATGGCAGGGATAGTGGGCACATGCGGCTCAACGCCGCAAGGGGTCAAACGGCCTCTACGGTTTCGACTTCAGGGACATAGTGGCGGATGAGGCTCTCGATTCCGCGCTTCAAGGTCACGGTCGATGAAGGACAACCCGAGCAGGCGCCGTGCATCGAGAGATAGAGATGCCCGTCGCGATAGCCCTTGTAGGCGATGTCGCCTCCGTCCTGCGCAACCGCAGGACGGACGCGCGTTTCGATCAATTCCTTGATCTGGTCGATGATGTCGGCGTCTTCGGGATTTTCCCCGAAGTCAGCGTCCTCGGCGACGTGGATGCCGGCTGCGGTCCCGGGCGCGAACAACGGCGCACCGCTGACGAAATGGTCGAGCAGGGTTTCGAGCACCAGCGGCTCGAGATCGGTCCAGGAGATGCCCGGCGCGGCGGTCACGGAGACGAAATCGCGGCCGTAGAAGACGCCTTCGACCATGCCACTGTCGAACAAGGCGCGGGCCAGCGGCGACGCGTTCGCGGATTCGGCGTCCGCGAAGTCGCGCGTGCCCGCTTCCATCACGGTCTGCCCCGGCAGGAACTTGCGGGTCGCGGGGTTGGGCGTCTGTTCGGTCCGGATGAGCATGGACGCGATGTGGCGTGTTCCACCCCTCCCTACAAGGGAGGGGGCGGGGGTGGGTTGCTTTTGGAGCGGCTCGATGCCGCGGAAGAAGCTCACTCATGGGTATCGAGCCCATTCGTTCGCCACCCACCCTCAATCCCTCCCTTGTAGGGAGGGAAGTCAGAACGGCGGTGCGCCGGCGATGATCCAGCGGGTGATGCCGATTCCGATAGCGAGGCAGATCAGCGCGACCCACCATTTGCCCGGGCGCATGGCTGCTCCGCCGGCCACGTCCGCGCGGCCGGTGATCATCGGCATGATCAGCTTCTTGCCGCGCAGGCGGTAGTAGAGGATCGCGAGCAGGTGCACCGCGATGAGGCCGAGGATGACGTTGAACCAGAGCTCGTGGATGTGCCGCGCCTTATCGGACGTGTCGACGCTGACCAGGCCTGACAGCGGCCCGAGGTAGATCCCGTCCTCATCCTCGGCGATAAGGCCAAAGCCAACTTGCACCGCGAGGGCGGCGAGCAGAACGAGGACGCTCATCGCGCCGAGCGGATTATGGCCGATGCCGTCCCATCGCCCGCGCCAGTAACCGGCGATTGTGCGCGGGCCGCGGACGAAGCTCGAGAAGCGCGCGGTCGAGCTTCCCACGAACCCCCACAGCAAGCGGAAGATCAGCAAGGTCAGGATCGCGCAGCCCGACCAGATGTGCCAGTCGGTGTGGTGATGGTGGACCGTGCACAACCACCACACCGATTGGCACATCTGGTCGGGTTGCGCGATCCTGACCCTGCTGATCTTCCGCTTGCTGTGGGGCTTCGTCGGAAGCCCGACCGCGCGCTTTTCGAGCTTCGTCCGCGGCCCGCGCGCAATCGC
>DATCJM010000148.1:0-4081 GCA_036562805.1 Sphingomicrobium sp. | reverse complement strand
CAGCGCCTGCATCGAGCCGATCCCGGCCAACATCTACACCCACAAGACCTTGTCGGGCTCCTTCTCGATCAAGAACCCGTACCTCGAGAAGATGCTCAAGGAGAAGTCGAAGGACAGCCAGCAGGTGTGGAACTCGATCCTCGAGAATGGCGGATCGGTCCAGCACCTCGACTTCCTGACCCAGGACGAGAAAGACGTGTTCAAGACCAGCTTCGAGATCGACCAGCGCTGGCTGATCGAGCTCGCGGCCGATCGCACGCCGTTCATCGACCAGGCGCAGTCGCTCAACCTGTTCATCCCGGCTGACGTCGACAAGTGGGACCTGATGATGCTCCACTTCCGCGCCTGGGAGCTCGGCATCAAGAGCCTCTACTATCTGCGCAGCAAATCCGTGCAGCGCGCAGGCTTCGCCGGCGGCGTCGAAGCCGACAACACCCCCGAGCTAAAGGAAATCCCGCTCGCCTCCACGACGGACTATGACGAGTGTCTCGCGTGCCAATGATCCGCGTGAAAGGCCTGAGCCGATGAATAAACCTAAACTGCGCAAGTTCGCCAAGCGCGCGGGTACCGTCGCGCTTGGTCTCGTTGCGCTCGATTTACTGGCGACGGCCGCGACCGCCGTCTTCGCATGGGGAATGTTTCAGAAATGAAGTTCAGCAAGCAGGTCCTTCTCGCATCCGCCGCCTTCCTCGCCTCGTCCGCGCCGGCATTCGCTGCGCCGCCGCCGAGCCCCCAGGCGCTCGAAAGCCGTTTCGACGCGCTGATCGATCCCGCGGAACAGAGCCGATGGCTCGAGCAGATGTCGTCGGCGCCCAACCATGTCGGCTCGCCACACGACAAGGCCAATGCCGAATTCCAGCTAGCGATGTTCAAGCAGTTCGGCTGGGACGCGCATATCGAACAGTTCGACGTGCTCTATCCGACGCCGATCTCGACCGCGCTCGAGCTCGTCACGCCCGAGCACCTGACGCTCGGCGGACAGGAGCCGGCCGTTCCGGAAGATCCGACCTCGAAACTCGGCGCCGAAGCGCTCCCGCCCTATGTCGCCTATCAGGGCGACGGCGACGTCACGGCGCCCATCGTCTACGTCAATTACGGAATGCCCGACGATTATGACGCGCTTGCCGCGCGCGGCATCAGCGTCCAGGGCAAGATCGTGCTCGCACGCTACGGCGCGGGCTGGCGCGGCCTCAAGCCGAAGCTCGCACAGGAGCATGGCGCGGCCGGCTGCCTCATTTATTCCGACCCCGCCGACGACGGTTACATCGAGGGCGACCCCTATCCGCGCGGCGGCGCTCGCCCGCCGTTCGGCGTGCAACGCGGTTCGGTACAGGACATGACCAAATATCCCGGCGATCCGCTGACGCCGGGCATCGGCGCGACCGCCAATGCGCAGCGGCTGACGCGCGAGACGGCGGCGACCATCCTCAAGATTCCCGCGCTTCCGATCTCCTACGCCGACGCGACAAAGATCATGGCCGGCCTCGAAGGGCCGGTCGTCACCGGCCGCGAGCGGGGCGGACTCGGTGTCGTTTACCACTGGGGCGGAACCGATGCGGTCAAGGTCCATCTCGCGGTCAAGTCCGACTGGTCCTTGAAGCCCATCTACGACGTGATCGCGACCTTGCGCGGCTCGGTCTATCCCGACCAATGGGTGGTCCGCGGCAACCATCACGACGGCTGGGTCATGGGCGCCGCCGACCCGCTCACCGGACAGGTCGCGCTGATGAACGAAGCGCAGGCGCTCGGGCAGCTCTACCGCCAGGGCTGGCGGCCGAAGCGGACGATCGTCTACACCAGCTGGGACGGCGAGGAGCCGGGCCTGCTCGGCTCGACGGAATGGGCCGAGACCCACGCCGACGAGCTTCAGCGCAAGGCCGTCCTCTATATCAACACCGACAATAACGGGCGCGGCTATCTCTCGGCCGAGGGCAATGGCGAGCTCCAGAACCTCGTCACCCAGGCCGCCGCCGTGGTTTCCGATCCGCAGACCGGCGTCCCGGTGCTCGAACGCGCCCGCGCCCGGATCCTCGCCGACAGTTACGAAGGCGATCATGTCCAGCAGGCGCAGCTCGACGCGGCGAAGGGCGGCCGCATGCCGCTCGGACCGCTGGGTTCGGGCAGCGACTATTCGTCCTTCGCCCAGCACCTCGGGATTCCATCGCTGAACCTCGGCTTCGGCGGCGAGGATTTCGCGGGCGGAAGCTATCACTCGCTCTACGACAGTTACTATCACGTCATGCATTTCGACGATCCGGGAATGCTCTACGGCGGCGCGCTCGCAAAGGTCGTCGGGCGGGTCGTGATGCACGCCGCCGACAGCGATCGCGTGCCCGCCCATTATTCGAGCTTCGCGTCGGAAGTGTCGCGCTACGTCGGCGAAGTGCAGAAGCTCGCCGACGACCAGCGCGAGAAGGACCGCACGCTCGCCGATCTCCGCCGCGAAGGCGACTTCAAGCTGGCGTCCGAGCCTTATGATCCGACCGTCGCGCCGGTCGACAAGGGCATCACGCCGCTGATCGACATGCTCCCGCTCCAGAATGCGTCGGATCATCTGACCCGCGCCGCCGGAGCCGCCGACGCGGTGCTCGCCGACGAACAGTCGCTTGCCCCCGCGACGCAGGCGCGGATCAATGCCGCGCTCCAGGGCATCGACCAGCTGCTGCTCGACCCGCAGGGGCTCCCCGGACGTCCCTGGTACAAGAATCTGATCACCGCGCCGGGCACGCTCACCGGCTACGGCGCCAAGACCCTGCCCGGCGTTCGCGAAGGGATCGAGCAGCGCCGCTTCGACGATGCGCGCACGTATGTGCAGCGCACCGCCGCGGTGATCGAAGCTTATGCCAACCGCCTCGACCAGGTCGCGGCGATGGGCGGGCGCCCGGTCAAATGACGACGCCCCGCGCCATCGAGCTCGCCGTCGCGTTGCTCCTCTTCGCCGCCGGGGTAGTCATCTACCGCCGGCGCGACAGGAGCGACAGCTACGGCAGCCAGGGCGCGGTCATCCTGCTCGTCGTCGCGACGATCGTCGCCATCCATGCGCTGAGCCTGATGGACTATCACCCGACGCAGGCGGAGGCCGACATGCTGCGGAGCCGCGCGCAATGAAGCTCGCGCTTCCCGCCTGCCTCAAGACCGCCTGCGCCGCGAGCCAGGCGGCGGCCGCCGTCGCGCCCGGCGCGCCCGGTTTCTGGCTCGGCCTGTGGCACGGCTTCATCTTCCCGCTCGCCTGGATCGTCTCGCTCTTCAGCGACAAGATCGCGGTCTACGCCGTCCCCAACAGCGGCGGCTGGTACGATTTCGGCTATTTCCTCGGCATCGTGGTGTTCGGCGTGGGCGCCAAGCGCAGCCATACCGTCTATCGCGGCCGAAGTCGGAGGCGCTGATGTACGGCTATGCGTCCCTCCTCCTGTTCCTCGTTCCCGCCGGCGTGCTCGGCTGGCGCATCGTCGTCAGCAAGACCCGCCGGCAATGGCTGCGCGTCGGCGCGGCGGCGGCGGCGATGGCGACGCTCGTGGGCGCGTTCGTCGTCTATGACGACCTCGAGGATTTCCATTTCAAGGACTGGCGCGCCGACATCGGCCTGCTCGCCGCAATGTCGGGCAGCATCTACCTTCTCGTCTGGTCGCAGCGGAAGCGCAGCAACCGCCGCCACCGCACCATCTCGATCATCGCCGCGATCATCGGTTTCGTGCCGGTAATCGCCACGCTCGCCACCACCTTCCTGTTCGGCGGAGTCGTCCCGTGAGCGGCTACCGCACCACCAAATTCTCACTATATTCTGATCCTGTGGAGTAACTGCAATGTCCCTCCTGTCCGCCTCCAAGTCCTACAAGCCCTTCGAATATCCGTGGGCGTTCGAATATTGGAAACGCCAGCAGCAGATCCACTGGATGCCGGAGGAAGTGCCGCTGGGCGAGGATTGCCGCGACTGGGCGCAGAAGCTCTCCGACCATGAGCGCAACCTGCTCACCCAGATCTTCCGCTTCTTCACCCAGGCCGACGTCGAGGTGCAGGATTGCTACCACGACAAATACGGCCGCGTGTTCAAGCCGACCGAGATCAAGATGATGCTGACCGC
>DATCJM010000141.1:0-2912 GCA_036562805.1 Sphingomicrobium sp. | reverse complement strand
CTGACCGCTTACGACACGCAGAAGATCAAGAGCATCTATTTCGTCGTCGCCGGCAACGGCGAGGCGATGGCGAAGACCGCCGTGGTCGGGGCACTCAACCTCTACCTCGACTTCATCAACATGTTCCTGTTCCTGCTCCGGTTCATGGGCAACCGCCGCTAGACGCGGAGCATTGAGGAGAAGAGGGGCCGGGGAGCGATCTCCGGCCCTTTTCTTACGCGCGAAGATCCGCCGCTGTTCGTGGACGCTTGAAGGACCTTCGTCGAATGGAGCGCCGGCTCGGCCCTAACGATCGTTAAGCGACCGACCGAAGGAGCAGTCCTCATCGGCAGCCGCGAACAGCATTGTTTCATCGCCCAGGCCGACGAGGCAATGGCCCGTGGCGACGTTCGCCAGGCGGCCAGCCTCCTCGAGGTCGCAGCACAGCGCGGGCGTGACGCTGCGACACTGCTGCGGCTGGCGACGGTCCGCCGCTCGCTCGGCGACTATCATGGAGCGCTGAAGGCCGCTTCGCTCGGGGTCGAGCTTTCGCCTCGTAACTTCCTCATGTGCCTGCTCCTCGGCAGCCTTCGCGAGGCGGTCGGCGCAGTGCATGGCGCCGAGCGCGCGTATCGCCAGGCGATCGCCCATGTTCCCTTCGACCTGCGGTTCCAGCCGGCGATGGCCAAGCAGGTCGATTGGGCCAAGCGGCGCGTCTCCGCAGCGGACGAATGGCGCAGCCGCCTGCTCGAGTGGGATCCGTCCGATAGCGCGATGGAGCTCAGCGGCGCCGAGGCTGAACGAATGCGCCGCTTCCGCGCCAACATGCTCGAGAACGAGGATGGGGGCCCGCTGGTGCCGCCCGCTTTCGTGATCCCGGACATCCGCAGCAAGAGATATTTCGAGCCATCGCAATTCACCGGCGTTTCCGAAATCGAACGGCAGACGGGCGCGATCCGGGCCGAGTTCATGGCCCTCGCGAACGCCCGCAGCGACACGCTCGGCAAGCGCCTGAACGGCCTTTACGCGCCGGAGGATGCGGGAAGGGAGGGCGCGTGGTCGATGATCCCGCTCATCCGCAACGGGTCCGTGGTCGAGGAGTATGCGTCGCTCTGCCCGCAAACCATGGCGGCGGCACGGCTGCTCGACCTGCCTTCCCTCGGGCTGATCTCGCCGAGCCTTTATTTCTCGGTGCTCGAGCCCAACAGCCGGATCGAGCCGCACACCGGCATCACCAACGCGCGGCTGATCGCCCACTTCCCGCTCGTCGTTCCAGAGGGGTGCGGGTTCCGCGTCGGCGGCGAGAGCCGGCAGTGGGAGCCGGGCAAGGCGCTGATCTTCGACGACATGACCGAGCATGACGCGTGGAATGACAGCGCCCGGGCGCGTGTCGTGCTGATCGCCGACTTGTGGCGGCCGGAGTTGGGCGCCGCCGAGCGCGCCGCCGTTTCCTATCTGATGCAGTGCCGGGACGTCGCCGCGGCCTAACGCAGCATGGCGAGATATTCGTCGACGGTCACGGCTTCACATTGTGCGCGATAGGCATCGATAATCGCCGGATCGTCGCTGAGCACCATCGCCAGCGTCGACGGGTCGGTGCCGACGAGGAGCGAAGCTCCGCTGCCAATGAACCACAATCCGCAGGCCACGCGCTGAGCGGTGGTCGCGCGCGCAGCCACGCGGATGAGGATGTGCATCGAATAGGGACCAGCCGGCCACTTCGTCACGTCGCTCGGCGGGGACAAGATCTCGACGCTCGATGGCAACTCGAATCCGTGATTGCGTCCGGTGAAGCGCCCGGCGACGTCCGGCAGGTCGGCTTCGAGCCTCGATGCGAACTCTTCCGGCGAGTGAAGGTTGAGCGGCCGCGCCAGATAGCCGTCGGATAGGACCTCGACCGATCCCGATGCGATCACCGGCGCACCGTCCATCAACAGCCAGACGGCAGCGACGAGCCACTCGGGCTCACCGTCGGCCGGCGCGTAATGCGTCAGGCCCGAAGCGAGCGCTGAAAGCGCCTCCGGCCGGCACTTCAGACGGACAAGATCCCCCACAGGGGAAAGCCTAACGGCATTGCATCGCACCGCAACGGTCTAGAGCGTGAATTATTGCTCTCGCCCGTCCGGGGGGCCGTGAACTAGGCCGGTTGCGGCTGTGCGGCTTGGATTTGCTGTTGCGCCTCATCGTCAAGCTGACCCGCGCGTTTGTATGCGTCGCGGGCTTGCAGGCGGTCGCGGTAGCGGATGAAGCTGTCGCGCTCAGGGAGCATTCCGAACTGCATCGGGAACATGATCTGCGAGCCGAGGTAGACGTCGGCCGCGGTGAACCTGTCGCCGCAAACATAGTCGCGCATGCTGAGGAGCTCGTCGACGACCGCGATCGCGCGCTCGTAGCTGCCGTAGCCAAACATTCGCTGCTTATCCTCGGGCGGGTCCCAACCCATCGCATGATTGGTGCCCGCCTGCTCCCACGGCCCCGCGGCATAAAAGAGCCAGCGGTAGTAATCGGCCTTTTCCTCGTCGCGCGGTCCGAGCCCCGCGTTCGGGAAGACGTCAGCGAGATAGGCGCAGATGGCGGCGCATTCGGTGAGCACATGATTGCCGTGCTTGATCGCCGGGACTTTGCCGAGCGGATGGATGGCGAGATAGCGCTCGCTCTTCATCTGGTCGTAGGGGATGATCTCGGTGTCGTAGGGCGCGCCGACCTCCTCCAGCATCCAGCGAACGATCCGTCCGCGCGACTGCGGGTTCGTGTAGAAAATGAGGTCAGCCATTTGATCCTCCTTGCAAAGGCGGGCGAGGATTATGCCTCGCGAAGCGCATCCTCAAGCATGTCGAGCATGGCGTTCAGCGATTTCACTCACCGCGTTCTCCGCGCTGCGGCGTCGAAGCCGAGCCGGCGCGCTCGGCCGCGGTCGCGTCACGCGCGGCACG
>DATCJM010000129.1:0-5598 GCA_036562805.1 Sphingomicrobium sp. | reverse complement strand
TGGTCATGAGTTTTACCCCTTCCGTTTGGCCTTCGAGGCCAGGGAGTCGAGTTCCGGCATGCGTTCGAGCAACTGATCGAGCGCGTCGGTCACGAACTGTTGTGCGGATCGGCCATCGACCGCGCAGGCAAGACGCAACTTCAGATGGCGCTCCGGATCGAGCCGGAGCGTGAATGCCGCCTTGCCCTTGCTTCCGGGTGTCGAGCGCGCACGTGGAGCGCGGCGCGGCGTCGGTGCCTTTATAGGAGCCGGAGCGACGACGGCGCGAACAACCGGCGGCGCCGGAACGTGGTCGACCTTCGGTTCGAAGATCTCGACCGTTTCCTGCTCTGCCTCTTCGTTCGTTTCGGGAGCGGCGAGGTTGGCGATTTCCGGCTGTTGCTCTTCTTCCTCGTCGGAAGCGAAGCGATCGGCGATTTCGGCCTGCTGCTGATGGACCGGCGAGTCGAGCGGGGTCAGCCCCGTCGGGTGAGCCCGCGGATGCTCGACGACATCTTCGCCGAATGCGTCATGCGTGTCGTCGCGCGGCGCTTCGGCAGCCTTCGGCGGCTCGAAGCCCATGTCGTTCCAGCCGAGGTCGTCGAGGCCGTTGCCGCCCTGGCCGAAGCCCTGGGGCCGCATGGCCGGACGAGCTGCGCCCTTGCGGGCAAGAAGACCGGAAGAGAGAGAGGCGAAAGGCTTGGCTTCAGCCACCGTTTGCCCCCTCACTGACCAACGACGCGGCGGCCGAAGCCACCGACCGGACGCGGACTGGCCGGGCTGATACCGGGCGCGGCGCCGGGCGCCGCGAACACCGTGCGGCGGAAATTCTTCTCGAGACGGTCCGAGATATAATCCCACAGCTCGGTCACTTCTTTCGCCGAGCGGCCCTGCGGATCGATCTCCATCACCGTGCGGCCGTCGATCATCGAGGCTGCGAAGTCGGTGCGGTGGTGAAGCGTGACCGGAGCGACCGTGCCGTGCTGCGATAGAGCGACGGCGGCCTCGTAAGTAATCTTGGCCTTGGGCGTCGCCGCATTGACGACGAAGATGAGGGGCTTGCCGGCGCGGTCGCAGAGGTCGACCGTGGCGCCGACGGCGCGAAGGTCGTGCGGGCTCGGCCGGGTCGGAATGACGATCAGCTCGGCAACCGCGATGACGCTCTGGATCGCCATGGTGATCGCCGGCGGGGTATCGATGACGGCAAGGCGGAAACCCTGCTGGCGAAGAACCTCGAGGTCCGAGGCGAGACGAGCGACCGTGGTCTGAGCGAATGCAGGCATGTCCGCCTCGCGCTCGTTCCACCAATCGGCGAGGCTCCCTTGCGGGTCGATATCGATCAGGCAGACCGGGCCTGCCCCCGACATTTGCGCCTGCACCGCGAGATGACCGGACAGGGTCGTCTTACCCGACCCGCCCTTCTGCGATGCCAATGCCAGGACGCGCATGCTTTTCCCCTCGCGTGAAATGACGTCAATTCAGGAACCGGAGTGACACCAGAGCCTCTAAAATCTGGTTAACAGGCCCAAGAGGCTGTTTGCGGCAAAGCCAAGCTGGGCTAAGCTTCACGCGGGGTGGGTTTGCCAGTGAATTGCAAATACTTAGTTGCCGCAGCGTTCCTGATCGGGATGGCTTCGCCGCTTTCCGCGCAGTCGGTGAAGGCCGGGATCGAAGCGTGGCAGCGTTCGGATTATGCCGGCGCGGTCGCGATTTGGCGGCCGCTCGCCGAGAAGGGCGACGCGGACGCGGAGTTCAACCTCGCCCAGGCCTATCGCCTCGGCCGCGGCGTGCCGACCAACCTCTCGGCCGCGAAGACCTGGTTCGAGCGCGCCGCCAGCCAGGGCCATGTCGATGCCCAGACCACGCTCGGGCTGTTGCTATTCCAGAACGGCGACCAGGCCGAAGGTCTCAAGTGGCTGAAGAAAGCCGCCGAGCAGGGAGATCCACGCGCGCTCCTCGTCTATGGCACCGCGCTGGTGAACGGCGACAGCGTCACGCAGGATCCGGCGCTCGGCTATGCCTTCGTCAGCCGCGCTGCTGCTCAGGGACTGCAGCCGGCCAAGGAGACGCTCGAGCAACTCGACCAGATTCTTCCGATTGCCGATCGAAAGCGTGGCGCGACACTCGCGCGCGATCTGGCCAAGGCCGCGCCGGGACCGAAATCCGCGCCAGCCACCCAACCGTCGAAGAGCATCGCGACCGCAACCGCCAAGCCGCCAGTCAAAGCGCCGCCGAAGCAAGTTGCAGCTTCACCGCCGCCGCCGAAGCCTCAGCCGAAAAAGGTTGCCGTTGCGCCGACTCCCAAGCCGACGCCCGCGCCCGCGCCAGCTGCGATCGGAAACTGGCGGATCCAGCTCGGCGCTTTTTCGCAAAAGGGATCGGCCGAAGAACTCTACCGCAAGCTGTCAGGCAAAGCGGCGCTGACGGGGCGCCGGGCGTTCTACATTCCCGTCGGGCCCATTACGCGCCTCCAGGTCGGACCATTCGAAAGCCGGGCCGCTGCCGAGGCGGCCTGCCGGGCGGCCGGCGTGCCCTGCTTCGCCGTCCCGGCCAAATAGTTCAGGCCCGGAACCACTCCCGCCGGCGCACGCCCTGGACCCACAGGAGGGCGTCGAGCCCGTGATGCCTGAGCTCGGCGTCCGCGACTTCGACCAGCGCCGGCTTCGCCCGGAAGGCGATGCCGAGCCCGGCTTCCTCGATCATCAACTTGTCGTTGGCGCCGTCGCCGACCGCCAGTACGTCTTCACTTCTGAGGTTGAGTCGGTCTCGCGCCTCGACGAGCGCCTCGCGCTTGGCCATCGCGTCGACGATCGGGTCGCCGACCTCTCCGCTGAGCTTGCCGCCGGTGAAGACGAGCCGGTTCGCCTTCACCCGGTCAAAGCCGACGGCACTGGCGATCGGCTCCGCGAAGGACAGAAATCCGCCTGAGACGAGCAGGCAGCTCGATCCGCCCGCGCGCATCGTCTGCACCAGCGTCTCTGCGCCGGCCGTGACCTGGACCCTTTCACTGAGACAGCGCTTGAGCTCGCGCTCGTCGAGCCCGGCAAGGAGCCGGACACGCTCGCGCAATGCTGCCGGGAAATCGAGCTCGCCATGCATCGCGCGTTCGGTGATCCGGGCGACCTTGTCCTTCAGCCCGGCGTAATCGGCGAGCTCATCGATGCATTCCTGGCCGATGATGGTCGAATCCATGTCGGCGACAAAAAGCCGCTTCCATCGCGGTTCGTCCGCCTGGACCGCGATATCGACGCCATCCAGCCCCTCGATCGCCCAGCGCGCAGCCTTGCCGTCGCCCGAGAAGCGGAGATCGGCCGCGTGGCCTTCGTCGATCCAGTGAACGAAGGCCGCCCCCGGATCGAGCTCGCGCAGCAGCCCCAGCGCGCGTTCCACCAGCCTGTCATCCAGCCGTCCCGCTGCTATCAGCGTCGCAATCGTCATGCCCTCGGCTTCCAAACCTCCGCTGTTCGTCATCGCCGGGCCGACCGCCAGCGGCAAGTCGGCCCTTGCGCTCGCGCTTGCTGAGCAAATCCGCGGCGTGATCGTCAACGCCGACAGCGCACAAATCTATCGCGACCTTCGCGTGCTCAGCGCCGCGCCGACGGACGACGAGCTCAAGGCTGCCGATCACCGGCTCTATGGCGTCCTCGACGGCGCCCTGCCCTGCTCGGCCGCGGACTGGGCCGAAATGGCGCGGAGCGAAATCGCAAGCATTCACGGAGAAGGCCGCACACCGATCCTCGTCGGCGGGACCGGCCTTTACCTGCGGACTCTCATCGAAGGTATCGCGCCCGTGCCGGCGATCGATCCCGAGGTACGCGCGCGCGTTAGAGGAACGCCGGTCGACGAGAACCGCGCGAAGTTGCAGGCGCTCGACCCGGCCGCCGCCGAGCGTCTCAACGCCGCGGACACGACGCGGATCAACCGCGCGCTCGAAGTCATCCTGTCGACCGGACGGACGCTCGCGGAGTGGCAGAAGCGTCGCGAAGGCGGCATTGCCGGGGACGTCCACCTCCGCCCGCTAATCCTCCTGCCACCGCGCAAGTGGCTCTACGCGCGCTGCGACGAACGGTTCGCCCAGATGATCGACCGCGGCGCGGTTAGCGAGGTCGAAGCCCTCCTCGCCCGCAAGCTCAACCCCAACCTGCCGGTCATGCGCGCAATCGGGCTCCGTGAGCTTGCGCGCTATCTCCTTGGCGAAATCTCGCTCGATGAAGCCGTGGCTGCGGGACAGCAGGCGACGCGTCGCTACGCGAAGCGGCAATATACCTGGTTCGCGCACCAGCCGCCCGCAGCCTGGCCACGCTTCAAGGAAGCGCTCGACGTGGACCGTCTCGGCGAAGCGCTGGCCCTCCTTAGGCCGAAGGGGTAGGCGCCGCGCGATGGAGATGCTCCGCGACGCCGACATCGATCCCTCCCCGCTGGCGGGGAAGCGCGTCGCGATCCTCGGCTACGGCAACCAGGGCCGCGCGCAATCGCTGAACCTCAAGGACAGCGGGATCGACGTCGTCGTCGGCCTCCGCGGAGGGTCGGGCAGCCGGGTCGAGGCTGAGGCGTCGGGCCTCGAAATCGCGCTTCTCGAGCACGCGGTCGCTTCGGCGGACGTGGCGATGATGCTGGCGCCCGACGAGATCCACGGGACGCTCTATCGCGAGATCGAGCCGAACCTTCGCGAGGGAGCCGCGCTGGGCTTCAGCCACGGGCTCTCGGTCCGCTTCGGCTTCGTCACGCCCCGCACCGACCTCGACGTCTTCATGGTCGCCCCGAAAGGGCCTGGAACCGCGCTCCGCTCGCTCTATCGCGACGGCAAGGGGATGATCGGCCTCTGGGCGGTCGAGCAAGATGCGACCGGTGACGCACGCGGCCTCGCGCTTGCCTACGGCCGCGCGATCGGATGCGGGCGCGCCGGGCTGATCGCGTCGAGCTTCGCCGAGGAAGCGGAAGCCGATCTGTTCAACGAACAGGCCGTCGTCTGGGGCGGCGTTCCCGAGCTTCTCGTCGCTGGCTTCGAGACGCTCGTCGCCGGCGGCGTCGCGCCCGAGGTCGCTTATCTCGAATGCGTTGGCGAGCTGCATCTCATCGCCGAGCTGATCGAGGCCCGCGGCATCGCCGGCATGAAAGAAGTCATCTCGAACACCGCCGAGCTCGGCGCGCTCCTGGGCGGCAAGCGCATCGTCGACCAGAGCGTCCGCGACCGAATGGCCGAAGTGCTGACGGAAGTTCGGGCCGGCCGTTTCGCGGAGGAACTTCGGCGCGAGGAAAACAGTGGGTACGAGCGGCTCGAGGAGGCGCGCGCCGAAGCCCGCTCCACCCTCATCGAACAGACCCGCCGCAAGCTTGGCGGCAGCGAAGAGCTTTAGCCGATCGTCTGCGGCGGAAGCTCAATCTCCGGCCGGTCGCCGACGCTCGCCCGCTCGAGATAGGCGCGCTGCATCTTGCGATGCGCCTTGGCGCTTTCCGGATCGGAAGCGACGGCGGCGAGCTCCTGCTCCTCTGCGGCACGGCGCGCGAAATAGATGCGGTCCTGGTCGGCCATGCTGCCTCTCCTTCCGGGAAGCGGGCAGTCTAGCAGACCAACGGCCCCGCGTCAGGCCTTGGCCCGCTCGATCGCCTCCATCAGCA
>DATCJM010000126.1:0-5761 GCA_036562805.1 Sphingomicrobium sp. | reverse complement strand
GGATCAACCACCATTCGCGCGAAATAGAAGGGGCGCCAGACCATGCCCTGGCTTCGATCGCGTTCCTGCCAGGTCGTTCCGCCGTCCATCGACACGAACAGCGCCGGACGCGGATTCTCGATGAAGGCATAGACTTGCTTCGGGTTCGACGGCGCGAAGGCGATCTCGAGGCGCCCGTACGGCTGCTTCGGTAATCCCTTGCGATTGTCCGCGTTGAGAAAGGTCCAGGTGCGCCCGCCGTCGTGGCTTTCGGTGAAGCGGCTCCCCGAGGCCTGGTCGGGACCGTGGCCGCCCGAGCGGAAGTCATAGGCGGTGCGGCGGAAGTCCCAGGTGCCGGCAAAGAGGTGCTGGTGATCGCTCGGGTCCATCGCCACCGACGAGCAGCCCGTCGAGAGATTCTCGCCCTTCAGGATCTGCGTCCAGGTCCTGCCCCCGTCGCTCGTTTTGTAGAGGCCGCGGTCGGGCGAATCCGACCACAAGGCGCCCGGCGCGCAGACGTAGACGACATTGCCATCCTTCGGATCGACGACGATCCGGCTGATCCGCTCGGAATTGGGCAGCCCCATGTTGGTCCAGGTCTGGCCGCCGTCGGTCGACTTGTAGACGCCATTGCCGACCGAGACCGAGTTGCGGGTCCAGCTCTCGCCGGTGCCGACCCACATCACGTCCTTGTTGGTCGGGTCGAGCGCGACCGCGCCGATCGACTTGACCGGCTGCTTGTCGAACAGCGGGCGGAAGGTCGTTCCGCCGTCTTCCGATTTCCACACGCCGCCGGAGGCCGATCCGATCAGCAGCGTGACCTTGCCGTCCGCCTCGTCGCGGCCGGCGACGGCGGAGATTCGGCCGGACATGGTTGCCGAGCCGATGTTGCGAACGCCGAGGCCGGAGACGGCCGCGGTGTCAAAGGACTGGGCGGAGGCGGCGGTGCCGAGAAGAGCGGCCGAAGCAAGCAGAATAGAGCGCATCTTCCTTACTCCCCCTTCGGCGAGGTTGACGGGCCCGTCGTCTTGGCGGCTCCGGGCTTGGTCTTCGCGCCGCCCTTGCTGTGCGGCTTGTTGGATGCATCAGGGGGCTCGGCGCCCGTCGCCTTTGCCGGCGTCGATCCGCCGGGCTCGGCGAAGAAGCCGTCCGCAACCGCGACGTTCGCCTCGGCCGTCGCGATGATCGTCCGCTGCCGCTGGCTGTCCTGTCCCTGAGCCCAGCTTTCGACGGACATCGGGAAATAGACGCCGGCGACCTTCTCATAGTCGCCAAGCTCGTTTTCGCTGGTCTGCTCGGCGCCGCGGATCTTGCGCGTGTCGTCGACCTTGATCTCGAGAAAGGTGTCGGGGTCGAGCCAATAAGTGAACTGGTCGCCGTCCTTCTGCGTCACGCGCAGCTTGTACGCGCTCGTTCCTTCGAAATCCTCCCGGCCGAGATATTCGACCCGGCTGCCGTCGGTGCGCGACGCGAGCAAAGGTCCTTCGATCAGCGCCCCGTCGGCAAGCTCACGGGCTTCGTCGCCGGACATCTTCTCGGCGTCCTTGCGGCCCTGGAAAGGATTGATCTTCCAGCCGTTGCCCTGGCCGTCATAGGCCTGCACCAGGTCGAGTCCCTGGATTGTCAGGTCGAGACGGTCGGCGGCGGCCGACGATCCGACGCGCTGGCGCGTTTCCTCATAGGCCAGCTCGAAGTCGCCCGGCGCGATGCTGCGGCCCTTGAACCTGATGCTCTTGATCGCCGCGATCGCCGCTTCGCCGCCGCGGGCTTCGAGATTCTTGGCGACCAGGGTTTGCGCGTCCTGCGCGACAGCTGGAAATGCCGCGCCGCCCAGCAGCAGTCCGGCAAGCAAATAACGCATCGGCATCGGAGAGCCCCCTCCAAGGAAGCGCCAAGCATGGAGCGGTGTCTTAGCTGAATCAAGCAGCAACCCGCCCGTTGATCGAGCGGCGGCGCACGTTTGCAGTCAGGTCGTGCGCTCGCGGAACCACTTGGTGAGGATGTACTTCGTCCCGCGGCGCACCTTCATCCCCTGGTGAAGCGTCGCCGGATTGGGCCGGCCGCCAGGCAGCAAGTTGTTCCAGGCGATCAATTTCCCCATCTCCGGATATACGGTCTTGCCGATTAGCTTGAACCGCGTCGCGCCGCCTTCCGCCGGCTCGTTAAGGTAGATCATCGCAGTCCACGTCCGTTGTCCGCGATCTGCCGTATGGCGGTAGAAGTCGTAACCGCCGGGCTCGAACGTGTCGGTATGCGGCTTGAACTCCTGGCCGGGCGCGTAACGCTGTCCCTGGAGTGGCTCGCTCGCCTTAAGCGGAAGACCAAGCAGGGCGGCGATCTTCTCGTCGACTGCGCCGACCACCGGATCGTGCCAGTCGAGATCGCAGGTTTCGCTGGTGCGGAAGGCCGCATCGCCGACGTCGTCGACGATCTCGGACGGGCGGCGGCGCTCGTCGATCCGCTCGATCAGTGCGGCGCAGGTCGCCGGATCGAGGAAATTGCGCACCACGAACAATTGGAGCTTCGGCGAGGGCACGCGCTGCACGCCGGGAGTGCAGACGAGCCGCCCGGCGGGGTCACTCGGAAGCGTTGTCACTTTCGCGATCATGCTCGGCGATTACGGCCTGAACCACGGCGTTCATCAGCGTCATCCGTACCGGCAGCGGGGTCGACGTCGTCTTGATCATGACCGCGACCGCATAGCTCTTGCCGTCGGGCGCGGTGAGGATGCCGACGTCGTTGTAGCCCGCCTGCACGCCGCCGAGCTCCTGGCCCGTCCCCGTCTTGTGGTTCAAGGTCCAGCCCGGGGCGAGACCGCCCTTGAGCCTGTTCGGGCCCGTGTGCGTGCGGCTCATGATGTCGAGCAGATGCGCAGTCGATTCGGGCGAGAGCAGGTCGCCCCGCTTCAATCGCGCGAGCGCGTTGACGATCGCGAATGGCGCGGCGCCGTCGTACGGATCGGCGATGTAGCGGTTGAACGCCGCGGTGCGCACGCTCATCGGCAGCGCGTCGCGAACCTGAAAGAACTTGCCGTTCAGCGCATAGTCCTGCGACCAGCTAAGGCCCGCGATCCGGCTCTGCATGTCGCGCTCGCCATTGGCGAAGCGAATCGCGCCCAGATGCTTGCGCGCGATCATCGCTCGAACCGCGGCTGGGCCGCCGACCGACCGCATCAACTTGTCGTTCGCCGTATTGTCGCTGGTCGTGATCGCCCTCAGCATCAAGTCGCTGAGCGTCGTCGTTACGCTTCCGTTCTTGAAAATGTCCTCGGCGATCGGCTCGTGGAACAGGGTCAGGTCGTCGCTGGTCAGCGTGACTTGCTGGTCGAGATTGACGCGACCGTGATCGACGGCGTCGAGCGCAGTGATCGACACCCATAATTTGCTGACGCTTTGCTGCGGGTAGAGGTCGTGATCTTTCCATCCCGTCTCCCACCCGTCATCGATCGACTTGACGGCGATACCAACCATTCCGTCGAAGCCGCTTCCGAGCGCATTCAGGCGTTCGCTCAAATCCTTGGGCGCAGGCACCTGCTTTGCCGGGGTTGCCCGCGGGCGCGGTGGCTGGACCTTGGCCGTGGGCGGCTGCGTCGTCGCCGACGCGCTCATTTGCGCCGCGACCAAGACCACCAGGCCTAGTCCGAGGCCTCTGCCCAATGACGTCATGACTTCAACTCTCTCACAGGCTTGCCAGCAATTACAGATGCTTGGCGACAACCATCTGAACCAGCGCTGTGTTCATCACATCGGCGCGCCCGGGCCGGGCATCAGCGCCGCCGATTCGATTTCGTCGAGCGCACGGTGCGCGGCGACGTACCGCCGCGCCTTGCCGACCCAGTCGTTCGCGCGCGCTGCGCCCGGCAGCCGCATCGTCTCGGCCAGCGCCTGGTCGACATTGCCGCTGGCAAGGCGCTGGCGAGCGCGCTCGTAGGTCGCTTCGGGGTTGGTCGCCGGGCGGGTCGCGGAATGGACCTCGACCAGGTCACCCAGCTCACGGCGGAAATTCGTCCACCAGCTGTCCTGCGGTCCGCCGCGGCGGAGGTCGGGGCCAAGCGAATCATATTCTGTGATGAGATCATCGAGCCGGACCGGCTGGTGCGATTCGGTGATCACGGTTGCAACGGCGGCGCGATGCTGTGCGCCGAAGCGGTCCACCAGCAGATTTTCGAGATAGCCGAGCGCGACGCCGCGGTCGACCGCGCGCCGGGCGGCAAAGGCGATGACGAGCGCATCGGCACGGCCTGCCGAGCCCTCGGCGCGCTGCGTCGCGGTCTCGACGGCGGCAACGCGGTTTTCGAGGTCGGCGATCTTCTGGCTCTCGAGTTGGCTCTGCGCGGCCGAAGCCGGCTGCTGCGCTTGCGGCTGCGGGTTCGTCACCACCGGTTTCGGAGTGAGCATCACCGGCTGCTGTGCGGGCACGACACCGAGGAAGCGCGCGGCCGGATGGTAGTGGCCGAGCGACCACACGGCGGCCGCTGCGCCAATCAGGATCAGGACGAACCCGATGAGCAGACGCGCGCCCCAGCCCATTCCCGTGCGAGTGCCGTTCATTTCGGGTCCGGCTTGTTGCACAGCCTCGCGGCGAGGGCCAGCAGCGCCTGCTCGTTAGGCGCGTCCGCAATCTCGACCCTTGCCCAACCTCTACCGACTGCATCGACGGCAGCAGCGCTGATCGCCGCGATCGAGATGGACCCGCGCTCGCTGATGAGCGCCGCCAGCCGCCGCCCCGCCCGCGGGGAGTGGATCAGCGCAACCGCGCCCGCGGCCTCGCCGAGGTCAGGAGCCTCCAAGTTACGCGCCCGATAGACGGGGATCGGCCTTATCTCCTGCCGAGGCGATTCCGGCTCGCGCCGGTCCTCCCCGCACAGGTGAAGGAGCTTCAAGTCCGGGTCGATCGAGCCGAGCAGCCGATCGACGCCGGCGTCGCCGACGGACGCGATCGAAAAGCCCGCCTCGCGCGCCGCCTCGGCAGTTGCTTCCCCGACGGCATGGACTTCGAGCCCGCGCAGCTTCCGCAGATCCTCGCCCGCGCAGCGGATCGCGTTGGCGCTGGTAACCAGCAGCGCGTCGAACTCCCCCGGGGACGGAGCTTGCCACGGAACCGGCTCGATCGCGAACAAGGGCACCGCTATGGCATCGAGCCCACACGCTCTTGCGCGGTCGACGGTGATGCTGGCGCCCGGCTCAGGACGCAGGACCAGCAGCCGCCTCATTCGGGAGCGAAGAGCCTCCGGACCGAATCGGGTGCAGCGTCGAGGAGCTTCTGGGCCAGTGCGGCCGGCGACTTTAGCTCGCCGCAGTCGAACACTGCGCGGTCCTCGACCATGTCGCTTCCGTCTTCGCTGAACAGCTGCGCGCGCATTCTCAAGTCGCCGTCCTCGAGCACGCAGAAAGCCGCGACCGGTGACGCGCAGGCCGCGCCCAGCGTGCGCGTGAAGGCGCGCTCCGCCATCACGCAATCATAAGTGATCTGGTTGTTGATCGTCGAAAGCACGCTCTGCGTCCGAGTGTCGTTGCTTCTGCATTCGATGCCGATCACCGCCTGGCCGGGCGCCGGAAGGATGATCTCGGTCGGGATTGCCGATCCGGCCGTGATGTCGAGCCGTTTCAATCCCGCGGCCGACAACAAGGTCGCGTCGACCGTACCCGTCTCGACCGCCTTCAGCCTCGTTTCGACATTCCCGCGCAGCGTCACGATGTTGAGGTCCGGGCGAAGCCGGAGCAGCTGCGCCTTGCGCCGCGGCGACGAGGTGCCGACCGTTGCGCCCTTCTTCAGCGCATCG
>DATCJM010000111.1:0-4573 GCA_036562805.1 Sphingomicrobium sp. | reverse complement strand
CTACGTAATGAATGATCGCGACCTTCGCCGGATGACCCTCCCGCGGCCGGGCGTCGCGCTCGGCGATCGCCTGCTGTTCAGCGGCGAGCTCAACACCGACAGCGACGGGCCGCAGCCGGTCTGGTCGCCCGATGGCGCCTGGATCGCATTCCCGATCACGGATTCGAAGTCGTTCACGCAGATCGAAGTGATCCCGGCGGCGGGTGGATCGGCGCGCCCGGTGAGCTTCCTTGCGAACGGGCAGATGTCGAAGATCAACTGGTCGCCGGACGGCAAATTTCTGCTGTTCGACAGCGGCCAGCGCAATGAGCAGGCGCAGATCATCCGCGTCGACCTTGTCCCGCACGTCCCCAAATATCGCGAGGACAAGTTCCACGACCTCTTCTCCAAGCCACCGGGCGAGACTGCGGAGGCAAAGAAGGACAAGGATAGTTCGGCGCAACCGTCGAAGGACAAGGCTGCGCCTCCGACGCCCCCGACGCCGACGACCATCGTGTTCGACGGCTTGCGCGATCGCGCGACCGCCGTTCCGGTCGGGCTCGATGCATCGGCTCCGCTGCTCAGCCCCGATGGCAAGACGATGGCGTTCATCGCCAGCAGCGCCGGTCAGGACAATATCTACACCTACAATATGGACGAGCTGGCGAGCGATCCGCCGGTGCCGCAGCAGATCACCAGCACCGCCAAGCCCAAGCGCGACCTGGCTTTCTCGCCCGACGGCAAGACGTTGTTCTACCTCGAGGGCGGCAAGCCGATGTCGACACCGCTCGAGACGCCGAAGCCAAAGGCGATCGCGGTGGACGCCAGCCTCGACGTGGACTTCGATACCGAGAAGCAGGTCGTGTTCGACGAAGCGTGGAGCACGCTCAACCGCCGTTACTACGATCCGCATTTCCACGGCGCGAACTGGGCGGCGCTTCGAACGGAAACCGAGCCTTACATCGAAGGCGCGAAGACACCGCAAGAGGTGCGGCGCGCGATCAACCTGATGATCGGCGAGCTCAACAGCTCCCACAGCGGAATCAATCCGCCAGCGAACGGACCCGGCTCGCTGCCGACCGATCGGGTGGGCGAGCTGGCCGTGCGTTTCGACCGCCATGCGCTGGAATCGGGCGGCGGCCTGGTCGTGAGCGAGGTCGTGCCGCTGGGGCCGGCGGCGCTCGCCGGGATCAGGGCGGGCGACCGCCTCACCAGCGTCGATGGCGTTCCGGTGACGCGGAGCTCGAACATCGACGAGCTGCTGGAGAACAAGGTCGGTGCGCGCGTGCCGATCGGCCTCGCGCGGGCGGGCGCCGTTCGGCAGGTCGTCGTGCAGCCGGTATCGGCGTCGGCTGCCGCCGGGCTCGCCTATCGCGCGTGGGTCGACAATCGCCGGGCACTCGTGGACCGGCTGTCGGGCGGCCGCCTCGGCTATGTGCACATGGCCGACATGAGCGCCGACAGCCTGCAGCAGCTCTACATCGACCTCGATGCCGACAATGAATCGAAGGAGGGGGTCGTCGTCGATATCCGCAACAACAATGGCGGGTTCATCAACGGCCACGCGATCGACGTCTTCGCGCGGCGCAATTATCTCCGCATGACCCCGCGCGACCGGGCCGAATTCCCGAGCCGGCAGGCGCTGGGCCAGCGCGCGCTGGGGCTGCCGACGGTGCTGGTCACCAACGAGAGCAGCCTCTCCGATGCCGAGGATTTCACGCAAGGCTATCGCTCGCTCGGCCTCGGCAAGGTCGTCGGCGAGCCGACCGCCGGATGGATCATCTTCACCGGCGGACAGCAACTGATCGACGGGTCGACCGTGCGCGTGCCGTTCATCCGCATCCAGACGACGAGCGGCGAGGACATGGAGGGGCATCCGCGGCCGGTCGATGTCCAGGTCGAGCGCCCGCTCGGCGAAAGCGAGACCGGGCAGGACGCGCAGCTCGCGGCCGCCGTGCAGACTTTGCTCGCGCAGATCGACGCGGCACGGAGCGGCGCCGCGCACTGACCATTGCCAGCGGGGGCGGTTTTGCCCCAGTGCAGCGCCCATGCTGGCAATGGATTTCGTCAAGGCCAACCGCGAGACGGTTGAGCGCGCCATTCGGGACAAGGGCGTCGAGCTCGATCTTTCGGCGCTGCTGACGCTCGATTCCGAGGTTCGTGGCGCGAAGACCGAGATCGACCGGCTGCGCGCCGAGCGGAATGCCGTCAGCGCGAAGTTCAAGGACGCGACGCCGGAGGAAAAAGCCGAGCTTGGCAAGCAGGCGAAGGAAGCGGGCGCGCGGGCATCCGCGCTCGAAGGCGAGCTTGCGGCGAAGGAGGCGGAGCTCAAGGCGCTGATGCTCAAGCTGCCCCGCATCCCTTACGAGGGCGCGCCGATCGGGCCGGACGAGAGCTTCAACATCGTCATCCGCACCGCGGGCGAGCCGCGGAAGTTCGATTTCGAGCCGCTCGACCATGTCGCCTTGATCGAGAAGAACGACTGGGGCGATTTGTCGCGAGTGACGCAGGTGTCGGGGAGCCGCACTTATTGCCTCAAGGGTGGACTCGCGCTGCTCGAGACCAAGCTGATGGGCTGGGCGCTGTCGCGGATCGCCGCGGCGGGATTCACGCCGATCACCGTGCCCGCGATCGCGCGCGAGCAGGCGTTCCTCAACCAGGGCCAGTTCCCGGGACACCGGGAAGAAACCTACGAGCTTCCCAACGACGATCTTTGGCTCGCGGGAACGGCGGAGGTCGTGCTGACCTCGCTCCACGCGGGCGAGATCGTCGAGGCGGACAAGCTGCCGATCCTCTACGCCGGCTTCTCGCCCTGCTTCCGACGCGAGGCAGGGAGCGCGGGCAAGGACGTGCGCGGGCTGCTTCGAGTCCACCAGTTCGTGAAGGTCGAGCAATATGTGGTGTGCGAAGCCGACGACGCGCAATCGGCCGAATGGCACGCGAGACTCCTGCGTCTCGCCGAGGAGATGCTGGAGGCGCTCGAGATCCCTTACCAGGTGATCGAGACGTCGACCGGCGACATGGGGCTCGGCAAGTATCGCATGAACGATATCGAAAGCTGGGTGCCGAGCCTGGGCAAGTATCGCGAGACGCACAGCTGCTCGACGCTTCACGACTGGCAGGCGCGGCGCGCGAACATCCGCTATCGCGGCGCCGATGGGAAGGTGCGGTTCGCGCACACGCTCAACAACACCGCGCTGGCGAGCCCGCGCATCCTCGTTCCGCTGCTCGAGAACCACCAGACCGCGGACGGACGCGTGAAGCTGCCCAAGGCGATGCAGGAGCTGATGGGGAGCGAATTCCTCTGAGATATCGCTTTACGGGCGACGACAGGCCGCCACCGGGCTGGCGTCGGTTCGCGGAAGCGGCGTGGTTGTTGCCGCGGCTCATCCGCGGGTTTGGCGAGGTCGCGGTGCTCGGACCCGAGGACGGGCCGATTGCCTATGTAATTCCGGGCTTCGTCGCGTCGGACAAGACGTGCAGCGCGCTCCGCCATGCGCTCGCCGATGCGGGTTGGCGCACCTATCCGTGGGATCTCGGGTTCAACCGCGGGGCGCACGCCGACGTGCTGCGCCATTTGCGGCAGCGGCTGGAGGTGATCCACGATGGCCAGCCGCTGCTTCTGGTCGGCTGGAGCCTCGGCGGCGTGTTCGCGCGCGAGCTGGCGCGCGAGGTGCCGGAAATGGTGCGCGCGGTGGTGACTTTGGGATCGCCTTTCTCCGGCGACCCCCACATGAACAATGTTTGGCGCCTCTACGAATGGGTTGCAGGGCATCCGGTCGACGACCCGCCGGTGATGCACCGTCCGGACAAGCCGCCGGTGCCGACATTGGCCATCTGGTCGAAGCGGGACGGGATCGTCGCGAAGCGCGCCGCGCGCGGGCTGGAGGGCGAACGCGACAAGGAAGTGGAGATCGGCTGCAGCCATATGGCGTTCGGCGTTTCGCGTCGGGCGGGTGAGCGCATTGCGCGCGAAATTGGCCTGTTCCTCCGGGAAATCGAAGGTCCCGAGTCGCAGGATTGACTCGCCGTACCGACTCAAGAGACAAGAACAAACGTAGAACAAAAACGTTGTGAGTCGTGTGGCAAGAGGCTTGTCTCTGGTCGCCGGCGGAGCTGTCTCCGCGCAGCTTCGGCCGGCCGAACGGCGTCCCGGCGGCGGCCCGGGCGAGCGGTGGCCCATGCCTCAAGCACAGCAGCCCACGCTGTCCGAACTGTTCGCCGTGCATCCGCGGGACGGCGGCTGGGCGCGGTTCCTGCTGGCGCAGCTCGACGGCTCCAAGCCTTTACTGTGGGTGCAGGAGCGGATGGCGATCCTCGAGGGCGGGCGCATTCATCCGCCGGGCCTGCCGTCACGGAACCTCATCCACGTCGAAGCCCGAGACGCGAAGGACGCGCTGTGGGCAATGGAGGAGGGCTTAAGATGCAGCGCCCTCTCCTGCGTCATCGGCGAGATCTGGGGCGACCCGCGCGCGCTCGATTTCACCGCGACGCGGCGGCTCGCCGTCGCTTCCGAGCGGTCTGGCGTGGCCGCTTTTCTGATTCGGCTCGGCGGCCACGCCAATTTGAGCGGCGCGCGGATGCGTTGGCGGAT
>DATCJM010000063.1:0-5702 GCA_036562805.1 Sphingomicrobium sp. | reverse complement strand
GGATGGAAAATGATCTGGTGCAGGCCGATGGCGAGGAAGCCGATCGCCATCGCCCCCGCATGCGCGCGCCTGGTGTCGCGGAGGTATAGCGACAGCCAGATCATGTTCAGCGCGAGGTGGCCGGTCATTGCATAAGGCGTCAGCGCGGTGACGAGGACCTGCGCCGAGGTGGCATAGATCAACAACGCGACGCCCTGCGCCGAACGGTCGTCAGGAAACAGCCGTCGGGCACAATCGAAGGTTGCAACCCCGCCTGCGGCGGCCAGCAGCGGACCCGTGAGCGCCGGATCGATCACGCCGACGATGGTCCGGATCATCGCGTTGACCGGCATGTAGGCGGAGACCCAGGCGATGTTGCCGGGGAGCGGCAGGAGGAAGGCCGGAGTCAGTGCCTGGGCATAATGACGCCATTGCGGCGCAAGGGACGCTGCGAGGTGCCCGCTTCGAAAGACCGCCATGTCGAACGCGACCATCTGCTCGTCGCGCGACAACGGGTAATCGTCGAACAGCAGATAGGTAGCGCCCCACAGGACCACTGCAGCGACTGCTGCGCCGATCACGACGCGCCCGGTGCTCAGTCGAATGGTCGGAATTCGAGGAATGGCTTTGGCCGTCGCCCCGACGCAGAACAACAGCAGCAGGACGACGAGCCCGCCGATGACGAACGCGTCCTGATGAAGAACATAATAAAGGGGGATGAACCCGGGTGCCGTAAACGCGGCCGAGAGCGTGAAGACTGCAAGGACGCAGGCGAGCAGGAGCGCGATCCGCTCGAACTGCGGCCTTCGTTCTGCCCCCTCCGGTCCAACCACGCGCCGCCCCTCCCTGACCCGTTGAACCGGGACCCTGCCGCTTCGTCAATCCAGCGGCGGCTCCCGCTCAAATCTTTCCAAACATAATTAACACTTCCTTAGAGCGTCGCACCTAACCCTCGAGCCGAGCTCACGGGGGGAGAAGAATGCGTCACGAGCCGGCCACTCAGTTCGCCAATGCCTGGCTGGTGCCGGACGAAGCGGGCGTCGACGTCACGATCGTCATGCCGTGCCTCAACGAGGCGCAATGCCTTCCGCACTGCATCCGCAACGCCAAGGAAGCGATACGCCGCATCGAGGCCGAATATCGCCTCACCTGCGAGATTGTCGTCGCCGACAACGGCTCGACCGACGGCAGTCAGCGCATTGCGACCAAGCTGGGCGCGCGCGTCGTTCCAGTCACAGCGAGGGGTTATGGTGCAGCGCTGATCGGCGGTGCACAGGCAGCTTACGGCAAATATATCCTGATGGGCGATGCCGACGGCAGCTACGATTTCCTCGACGGCGTAGCGATGATCGGCAAGCTCGAAGAGGGCGCCGAGCTATGCATGGGCTCGCGCTTCAAGGGCGGGATTAGCCCCGGCGCGATGCCGTGGAAGAACCGCTATATCGGCAACCCGGCGCTGACCGGAATCCTCAACCTGTTCTTCCGGCCGGGCATCAGCGACGCCCATTCCGGCCTTCGCGCCATCCGCAAGGATTCCTTCCTCGAGCTTCGGCTCAGCGGAAGCGGCATGGAATTCGCCAGCGAGATGGTGATCAAGGCAGCGCTCAAGCGCCTGCGCATCGAAGAGACGCCGGTCAAGCTGCTCCCCGACCTGCGCGACCGCGCGCCGCACCTCCGCCCGTGGCGGGACGGCTGGCGCCACCTGCGCTACCTGTTCATGCTCTCGCCGACATGGGTGTTCGGCGTTCCCGGCCTCGTGGCGTTCGCCGCCGGAATGCTGGTGCTGCTGGTTGCCGCGATGCACTCGGTCGGCCTGACCGGTTCAACGCCGTTCGGCGAAAGCTGGATCGTGGTCGCCTCGCTGCTCGCGGCTGTCGGGCATATGGCAGGCGTGATGGCCATGGCCGCGCATCTCTACGGCGTGCGGGCCGGATACCGGTTGCCCAAGCCCTGGTTCCGCAGCGCGCGCGGCTTCTTAACGCTCGAAGGATGCGTCATCGCCGGCCTGTCGCTGATGGGCGGCTCGGTCGCGGCAATGGCGGCGATCGCCGTCTACTGGGGCGCGGGGAGCTTCGCTGCTCTCCCGTCGATCCTTCCTGTCGCGGTGGCCGGCTTGACCGGCGCCATTGGCCTGCAGACTTTGTTCGGCGGCTTCCTCCTCGCGGTGATCGGGGGGAACGAAGCGAGCTTCCTTGGCGAGGCGACTGGCAGCGCAGCCGCGCCTACCGCCTGAGCCGATGGGCAAGGCCGCCTCGACGATGCGACTGCTCTGCGTCAGCCATTATTTCGAAAGCCATCGCGGCGGCATTGAGATGGCGGCCGGCCAGCTCGCGCGCAGCCTCGGTTCCAAAATGGACGTGACCTGGGCGGCAAGCGACGCCACCCCGGCACCGACGGATATTGCGGCCTTGCCGCTTCGCGCCTCGAACATGATCGAACGGCGGTCGGGTCTTCCGTTCCCGCTGCCGACCCCGGGCGCGATCGTTCGGCTCGTGCGAGCTGTCAAAGCGAGCGATGCTGTGCTGGTCCACGACGGGATGTACCTGACGAGCATCGCGGCGATTATCGCGGCTCGCCTGCTTCGGCGGCCCGTAGCGCTCGTCCAGCACATCGGCCATGTTCCGGGCTCCTCTCCGTTCCTGAGCGCTATGTTCACGATCGCGGACCGGTTGTTCACTCGCCCTATGCTCCGTCTCGCATCGCAAGTGGTGTTCATCAGCGATACGACGGCGCGCCATTTCGCGGCGACGCCGACCAAGCGGCAGCCTGCGCTCATCTTCAACGGCGTCGACGATTCGGTGTTTCTGCCAAGTCGGTCCGAGAAGGGCCGGCAGCGCGAGCGCGCCAAGATGGGTTGGCCCACAGACCGGCCCGTGGTGTTGTTCGTCGGGCGCTTCATCGAGAAGAAGGGGCTGCTACGGCTTCGGCAGATGGCGGCGAAGCGACCCAATCTGCATTGGGCGTTCGCCGGCTGGGGTCCATGTGATCCGGCCGACTGGGATCTGCCGAACGTCAGCATCCATCGTGGTCTTTCCGGGCCAGGCCTCGCCGCACTGTATTGCGCGGCAGATTTGCTCATCCTGCCGAGCAAGAGCGAGGGCTTCCCGCTCGTGGTCCAGGAAGCGCTTGCGTGCGGGCTGAGGGCAGTCTGCTGTGAGGATGGCGCGAAGGGCGATCCTGCCGCCGCGCCATTCGTCGCCAACGTCAGCGGCACGGGCACTGAAAGCGAGATCGTCGACGCATATCTCGCGCAAGTGGATCGCCTGGTTGCCGAGCCGGATGACCCGCGCGGACGATCGTTGAGGGCCGACTTCGCGCACCGTCGCTACGCCGTTCAGGCGGGCGCCCAACGCTATTTCGAGTTGCTTTCTTCGCTGACCCAAGAACCGCGACCATCGGTCGCCGGAGTGAGGGCAACGGCATGAGCCACGGCAAAGCGATCCCCCGTTACCTCGTCGTTGGTGCGCTATGCGCGCTGCTCGGCAATGCGATCCTGATCGTGTTCGACTATTTCGGCATTCACTACGTCGTGTCGTGCCTGGTCGCGTTCGTGATCACGGTCGTGATCGCCTACGGACTTCATACGCGCTGGACGTTCGGTGCCGACCGCAGCCTTAGCGGCCTCGTCCGCTACGGCGCAGCGATGACGGTGAACCTGCCCCTCTCGCTGGGGCTGCTGTTCGTGCTCGTCACGCTTGGCGGGCTCAAGATGGCCTTCGCGGCGCCAGCCACGACCGTGCTCCAAACCGCGTTCAACTATCTCGTCGCGTCGACCATCATCCGGCCGCGCTCGCGCGCCTGACGACAGACGTGAGCTACAGCCGCGCCTTCACGATATAGCCGCAGCAGAGCAGCGGGCAGACGCGCTCGACGCCGTTCACGATCGCCTGCACCGCAACAGCGGCGCTGCGCTTCGCGCCGCCCGAATGCAGGATCGTCTCGGTCGCCCGGAAGTAATAGGGAATGATCTCCCACTCGGGGAATCCGACCCTGAGGCACAGGGTGTGGAGGATCTTGTACGAGAATATCTGCAGATGGTCCTGATGCTGGGCTTCCCGCCCGACCGCGCCCAGCAGCGTGTTGGCAAAGGACGTGCCGTTGGGGGTCGAAACCACCATTTCCTTGCCGGGATATCGCTTCCTGAGGAAGCGGAAGAAATCGATCGGCGTTTCGATATGCTCGATGAACTCGCCGGCAACGATGATGTCGATATCCTCGTCGACTTCGGGCTTCGCGCCATTGCCGCGCATGATGCGCGAGTGCGGACCGGTCTCGATCCCCTCCGGGGGGATCTCCGCCGAGATGTCGACCCCGACGACGCTTTTGGCGACGGCGCTGATCCGGCCGTGGAGCCAGTGCTCGGTATTGCGTTTCACCAGGGCCGTTTCATCGTAGCAGCCGATGTCGAGCACACGCTTGTTGCGGCACTGATCGGTAATGAACGCGACGCGATCGACCGGGCTGCGAAGATGCAGCCGCTCGAGCGGATCGTAGTTCAGCGTGATTTTCCGGATCTCGTTCATTGTCACTCCACGCTAGCACGGGCCTGGCCGACTGGCATCATCGCCGGCCGGAAGCAGTGAGGGACCTGATGCTCGGCCGCGCCGACCAGCGCATCGAATTTGGGCCTGTGAACCGGAACGTTCTCGATGAAGCCGACCCGGTGCATGTCAGCCACCGTGATCAGCGTCACCGCGCCGCGCCGGCATAGCGCTGCGAGTAGCGGCGGATTTAGATCCGCAGCCGAGAACCGAAGCGGGCGATTGCTGAGGTCCGGCATGTTGCGGACGTGGTCGAGCGCGCTGTCGGTCCAACGGTCATCAGGCGAGGCGGTGGGATCGTCGTCGATCAAGACGAATAGCGTCGGTTGCGCCGCAATCAGGCGCTGCATCGCCAAATGTGGCTGCACCAACCGGTAAGTCGTCGCGAACAGGACGGGGATTGCCACGAGTAGCGTCAATCCGCTCAACAAGACGGCCATGCCGTCCGCCTTGCCGCCGATGCGCTGCTCGAGCTCCCGATATCCGTAGCCGGCGAGAAGGGCGAAGCTACCTTCATAGCCGTCGAGATAGCGATAGCCCCATCCCCGGCCCTGCTCCGGCAGAACGACGGCGAGGAAGACGGTCCAGAGAATAACGCCCAGCAGCAACGCCCGGGCGAGGCCCCGCTCCCGCACCGCAACCGGGACCGCCGCGATCAGCAGCGGCACGAGCAACAGATTCTGCCACGCGAAGAACCGGAGGAGGTTCACGATGGTCAGGGGCACTGCGCGCGGGTCGTGCAGGAGCTGGAGCGGGGCGACCCGCTGGCTGATGAAGTTCGCGTGCGATGCGGTCGCGCCCTGGCTCGCCACGAGCGGCGAAACCAGCATCGGATAGCAGGCCCACCACAAGCACATCGCCGCATAGGCCGCAGCATATGGAGCAACGAGCCGCCGTTCGCCGCTGCGCCATTTCCACATCAGGAAGGGCGCAACGAAAAATGGGTGGAAGACGAGCTGGTGAAGTCCGATCGCGACGAAGCCGACCGCAATCGCGACCGTGTTCCACAGCTTGCCGCCGCGCAGAAATGCTGCGAGCCAGGCCAGGTTCAACGCGAGATGGGCCGTCATCGAGAATGACGTCATCGCGTTGACGAGGACTTCCGCCGAAAGAAAGTAAGCGAGCAGCACGACCCAGCAGGCGCGGGCATCGGGGCCGAACGTCCGCCGTGCAATATCGAGC